>JAQBXX010000037.1 GCA_027624315.1 Pseudomonadota bacterium | reverse complement strand
CAGAAAAATCCGTTACAGTAACCACTGGACTCTAAACGGGTCTGCTACTCAGGATGGGGTGACGTCGCTATGGGAATTTTTCGTTTATCTAAAACGACTTTGATGCTAGCCCGGCGCTAGCCAGCAAAAAAGAAAAGGGGTTAGATTTCTCTAACCCCTTGAAATATTGGCGCGCCCGGAGAGATTCGAACTCCCGACCGCCTGGTTCGTAGCCAGGTACTCTATCCAACTGAGCTACGGGCGCGTTGTGTGAAACTGAACTGTTTATTTTAACGATTTTCCGGGGCTTCGTCTCTAGCCTTGGATATAAAGATGGCGGAGAGAGAGGGATTCGAACCCTCGATGGAGTTTTAAGCCCCATACTCCCTTAGCAGGGGAGCGCCTTCGACCACTCGGCCATCTCTCCATGATGCTCGGCGCGCATTACTCAGGAGTCACAAAGTAAGGTTACATTGCTGTAGGAGTGTGACTCCTGAGTAAAAACCGGTTTACTCTACCCCCACCCTATCCCGCCCCCTAAACAGGGGGCGGGGACGTGGCGGAAAGTGTGGTCTTACTTTGTTGGCTGGGCATTATACCTGTCTGCACGCATAAAAAGGCCTATTCCGGACTGCTTTCGGGAAGAATGGCCTCCCCGTGTGCCGGTTCGTTGCGGATGCGCTCGTAAATTTCCTGCCGGTGTACGGCAACATCCTTGGGCGCATTTACGCCGATACGTACCTGATTTCCCTTAACCCCAAGCACCGTCACCGTGACCTTGTCCCCGATGATCAGGGTTTCCCCCACACGCCGCGTCAAAATAAGCATCGCCCGATTCCTTGCGCCAAAGCCCGCCTTTTGTACAGCCTTCCGTCGCCCATCCTAACGGGATGAGGGCCATTCCGCCAGCACGTTAGTGTAGTGCTTCATTCTGTTTGTAACTTATCAGTTCGGTTCGGTATCGCGGTCTCAAATCCCCCCTCGCTAACGCTCGACCCCCTTTATAAAGGGGGTGGCCGCAGGCCGGGGGATTTTGGGCCGCGCGGCTGCTTGGTGTCATCGTTTACATCGTTGAGATAGAGCTCGTTAATTACGAAGCCATAGCCATGCTAGCGCTGGGCGGCCTGGTCGAGCTTGAAGGCGTTGTGCAGCGCGCGTACCGCGAGTTCGAGGTATTTCTCGTCCACTACGACCGAAATCTTGATCTCCGACGTGGAGATCATGCGGATGTTGATGCCCTCGGCGGCCAGCGTCTGGAACATCTGGCTCGCGATGCCCGCGTGCGAACGCATGCCGACGCCGACGATGGACACCTTGACGATGCGGTTGTCGCCCTGTACTTCGCGCGCGCCCATCTCTTTGGCGGTCTGCTTGACGATGTCGAGCGCCTTGTCGTAATCATTGCGGTGCACGGTGAAGGTAAAGTCGGTGAGGCCGTGCTCACCCACGTTCTGCACGATCATGTCCACTTCGATGTTGGCCGCGGCGATGGGGCCGAGGATGCGATGAGCGATGCCGGGCTGGTCAGGCACGCCGGTCACGGTGAGCTTGGCCTCGTCGCGGTTGGCGGTGACGCCGGAGATCAGGGCTTGTTCCATGCTGGGTTCCTCACTGGTAATCAAGGTGCCGGGGCCTTCCGTGAACGAAGACAACACGCGCAGCGGCACGTTATATTTTCCGGCGAACTCCACCGAGCGGATCTGCAGCACCTTGGCGCCGAGGCTCGCCATCTCCAGCATCTCCTCGAAGGTGATGCGCTCCAGGCGGCGCGCCTTGGGCTCGATGCGCGGATCGGTGGTATAGACGCCGTCCACGTCGGTGTAGATCTGGCACTCGTCCGCCTTGAGCGCCGCGGCGAGCGCGACAGCGGTGGTGTCCGAGCCGCCGCGTCCGAGGGTGGTGATGTTGCCGTGTTCATCTACACCCTGGAAGCCCGCCACCACCACCACGCGGCCCGCCTTGAGGTCCTGGAAGATGCGCGCGGCGTCAATGTCCATGATGCGCGCCTTGGTGTGCGCGCTGTCGGTGCGGATGCACACCTGCGCGCCGGTGTAGGAGCGGGCGGGGCAGCCGCGTTTTTCCAGCGCGATGCTGAGCAGCGCGATGGTCACCTGTTCGCCGGTGGAGAGCAGCACGTCGAGTTCACGCTCGCTCGGGCGCGGGTCAATCTCCCTGGCGAGCTTGAGCAGGCGATCGGTTTCACCGCTCATGGCGGACACCACCACCACCACGTCGTGGCCCTGCGCGCGCGCCTGGATCACCTTGTCGGCGACATGCGCGATGCGTTCAGGACTGCCGACGGAGGTGCCGCCGTATTTTTGGACGATGAGAGACATGTGATGTGTACGGAAAGCGCTAGGTCAGCCGCTCGCGCACCCAGTCGCCCACGGACTTGAGCGCGCCATCGAGCGCGGCCGGGTTGGTGCCGCCCGCCTGCGCCATGTCCGCGCGCCCGCCGCCCTTGCCGCCGACCTGGCTCGCGACCAGATTGACGAGCTCGCCCGCCTTGATGCGCTGCTGATAGTCCGCGGTGACGCCGGCGACCAGGCTCACCTTGCCGTCGGTCACTGTGGCCAGCACCACGGCCGCCGAGCCCAGTTTGTTTTTGAGCTGATCGACCGTGTCGCGCAGAGACTTCGCATCCGCGCCGTCGAGCCGCGCCGCCAGCACCTTGATGCCGTCGATCTGTTGCGCCTGCGCCGCAAGGTCGCTGCCCTGCGCGCTGGCGAACTTGCCCTTGAGTTGTTCGAGTTCCTTTTCCAGTCGGCGTGCCCTGTCGAGCAGTTGCCGCAACTTGTCTTCCGCGGTGTCGCGTCCGGCCTTGAGCAGGTCAGCGATTTCGGACAGGCGCTGCTCGGTTTCTTTCACCCACGCCATTGCGCGCACTCCGGTGACCGCCTCGATGCGGCGTACGCCCGAGGCCACGCCGCTTTCGGCGGTGATCTTGAGCAGTCCGATGTCGCCGCTGCGGCGCACATGGGTGCCGCCGCACAGCTCGGTGGAAAAATTGTCGAAGTGCAGCACGCGCACCTGATCGCCGTACTTCTCACCGAACAGCGCCATCGCGCCGCTCTTCATCGCCTCGTCCAGCCCCATGATGCGGGTTTCGGCCTCGTGGTTGGCGCGGATGTGCGTGTTTACCAGGCGCTCGATCTCCTCGATCTGCGCAGGCGTGAGCGGCTCGAAATGCGCGAAGTCAAAGCGCAGCCGTTCCGGCCCCACCAGCGAACCCTTTTGCGTCACGTGCTCGCCGAGCACATGACGCAGCGCGGCGTGCAACAGATGCGTGGCGGAGTGGTTGAGCATGGTGGACTGCCGCGTTTCGGCGTGCACGTGCGCGCTCACGGTGTCGCCGACATACACCCGCCCGGACTTCAGCGTGCCGAGATGGCCGTGGGCCGCGCCCTGTTTGCGTGTATCCGTCACCTCGAACAGCATGTCCTTGTTGCGCAGCACACCGTAGTCACCCACCTGGCCACCGGATTCGGCGTAAAACGGCGTACGGTCGAGTATGACCATGCCGGCCTCACCCGTGCGCAGCTCCGACACCGTAGCGCCCTCGCGGAAAATGGCGAGCACACGGCCGGCGCCATTCAGCGCCTCGTAGCCGGTGAATTCGGTGTTGGCGCTGACCTCGATCTTGCCGGAGTAATCGACTTCAAACTGGCTCGCCGCGCGCGCGCGTTTGCGCTGCTCGTCCATGGCCTGCTCGAAGCCTGCCATGTCGAGCGTCAGGCCGCGCTCGCGCGCGATGTCGGTGGTCAGGTCCACCGGGAAGCCATAGGTGTCGTAGAGGCGGAACACGGTCGCGCCGGGGATGATCTTTGTCTTCAACTGCGCGATATCCTGTTCCAGGATATGCAGGCCCTGCTCCAGCGTTTCCGCGAAGCGTTCTTCCTCCTGCCGCAGCACACGCTCGATGCGTTCGCGCGCCTTGGGCAGATCAGGATAGGCCGCGCCCATTTCCCTGGCGAGCGGTGCAACCAGTTTGTGAAAGAACGATTCCTGCAGGCCCAGCTTGCTGCCGTGGCGCAGTGCGCGGCGGATGATGCGGCGCAGCACGTAGCCGCGGCCTTCGTTGGAGGGGATGACGTCGTCCAGCACCAGAAACGCGCAGGCGCGGATGTGATCGCTGATGACACGCAGCGAACTGTTGTTGAGGTCCTTGATGCCCGCGAGCTTCGCCGCGGCGCGCATCAGGTTCTGGAACAGATCGATTTCATAATTGCTGTGCACGCCCTGCATCACTGCGGCCAGACGTTCCAACCCCATGCCAGTGTCAACCGACGGGTGCGGCAGGGGCTTGAGCGTGCCGTCTGCGCTGCGGTCATACTGCATGAACACCAGATTCCAGATTTCCACGTAACGGTCGCCGTCGGCGTCCGGGCTCCCCGGCGGGCTGCCCGCGATGTGCTCGCCGTGGTCGTAGAATATTTCCGAGCACGGCCCGCACGGACCGGTGTCACCCATGGCCCAGAAATTGTCTTTTTCGCCGCAGCGTGAAAAGCGCTGGGGATCAATTTTCATTTCCTTGAGCCAGATGTCCGCCGCCTCGTCGTCCTTCTCGTACACGGTGACCCACAGCTTTTCCGGCGCCAGCCTCAGCTCGCCGGTGAGAAATTCCCAGGCGTAGCGGATGGCGTCATGCTTGAAGTAATCGCCGAAACTGAAGTTGCCGAGCATCTCGAAGAAGGTGTGGTGGCGCGAGGTGTAGCCGACCTGTTCGAGGTCGTTGTGCTTGCCGCCCGCGCGCAGACAGCGCTGGCTGCTCACGGCGCGTTTGTGCGGGCGCTGGTCGAGGCCGAGGAACACTTCCTTGAATTGCACCATGCCGGCGTTGGTGAACAGCAGTGTGGGGTCGTTCGCGGGCACCAGCGCGCTGCTCGGTACGATCTCGTGGCCGAGTTTGCGGAAATAGTTGAGGAAGCTCTGGCGTAATTCGGTGCTGCTGTTTTTCACGTTACGGTCCGGTAATGTCATTCCTGATCATCATTTTTCAAAGCCGCACTGATCTGTGTGCCGGTAAATCCGCGCGCACCGAGGAAGCGTGACTGTCGGGCGCGTTCCGCGAAGCTGGCAGGCAGTGTGCATCCGAAACGTTTGTGATGCACTTCAGTGGCGCGCTTGTGCCAGGCAGCATCATTGTTGTCTACAAACTGCGCGATCAGTGCCTTGCTCACCCCGCGCTCACGCAACGCGGCCTCGATATACAGCGGGCCGTAGCCTTTGTTGATGCGCACGTGCAGGTACATTTCGGTAAAGCGTTCGTCGCTCAGTAGTTTATCACGGACGAGATCGCTTACGACCATGGCTACTTCAGCGGGAGGGTGGCCTTTGTCGAGCAGCTTGCGGCGCAACTCATGTGCGGAGTGTTCGCGCCGCGCGAGCAGATCAAGGGCTGCCTGATATGAATTACCCATAAGTCAGTAATCAAGCCTACCCTCTCCTACACGTCCCCGCCCCCTGTTGAGGGGGCGGGACAGGGTGGGGGTAGAGTAAGCAGGGTTTTACTCAGGAGACACCCCGGCAACAGTGTATTCTTGCTTGCGTCTCCTGATCAGTCTTCAACCTCGGCGGGTTCCGGCAGGACGGGTGCGGTCTTCACCAGCAACTGGGCGCGGATTTTGGCTTCGATCTCGCGTGCGGTGTCCGGGTGTTCCTTGAGATAGGTGCGCGCGTTGTCCTTACCCTGGCCGATGCGGTTGCCGCCGTAGCTGTACCAGGTGCCAGATTTCTCGACGATGCCGGTCTGCGAGCCCAGCTCGATGAGTTCGCCCTCGCGCGAGATGCCCTCACCGTAATAGATTTCGAATTCCGCCTGCTTGAAGGGCGGCGCCACTTTATTTTTTACCACCTTGACGCGTGTCTCGCTACCGACGACCTCGTCGCCTTTCTTGATGGCGCCGATGCGGCGGATGTCGAGGCGCACCGAGGCGTAGAATTTGAGCGCGTTGCCGCCGGTGGTGGTTTCGGGGTTGCCGAACATCACGCCGATCTTCATGCGGATCTGGTTGATGAAGATGACAAGGGTATTGGAGCGCTTGATGTTGGCGGTGAGCTTGCGCAGCGCCTGCGACATGAGGCGCGCCTGCAGGCCCATGTGCGAGTCGCCCATCTCGCCCTCGATCTCGGCCTTGGGCGTGAGCGCGGCGACCGAATCCACCACCACGATGTCCACTGCGCTTGAGCGCACCAGCATGTCGGTGATTTCGAGCGCCTGTTCGCCGGTGTCGGGCTGCGAGACCAGCAGGTCGTCGACGTTGACGCCGAGCTTCTGTGCATACTGCGGATCGAGCGCGTGTTCGGCATCGACAAATGCTGCAGTGCCGCCCAGTTTCTGTACTTCGGCAATAACTTGCAGGGTGAGGGTAGTCTTGCCGGACGACTCAGGGCCGTAGATCTCCACCACGCGTCCGCGTGGCAGGCCGCCGATGCCGAGTGCGATGTCGAGGCCGAGCGAGCCGGTGGAAACCACTTCCACATCGCGCACCATGCCTGCGTCACCCATGCGCATCACCGCGCCCTTGCCGAATTGTTTTTCGATCTGGCTCAGAGCTGCACTCAGGGCCTTTTTCTTGTTGTCGTCCATCGCACTACTCCGGTCACATTTCAACGCCAAAGTATCCCACAGATTGTGCCGTCCGGCAGCACTATTTTTGGATCTGCGCCGTGAGAAACGGGGTGATGGTCTTGAGCAAGGCCTCATGGACCTTGGGCGTGCCCGCTACGATGTTGCCGCTGGCGAGAAACTCATCCCCGCCGCTGAAATCGCTCACCATGCCGCCCGCCTCTTGGATGAGCAGGACGCCCGCGGCCATGTCCCACGGCGCGAGGCCGATCTCCCAGAAACCGTCCATGCGCCCCGCCGCGACATAGGCGAGATCAAGCGCGGCGGAGCCGGCGCGGCGTATGCCGGCGGTGAGCAGTGTGAGTTCGCGGAACATCTTGAGATAGGCATTCAGGTGCTCGGTGTTGCGGAACGGAAAGCCGGTGCCGAGCAGCGCGCCGTCGAGGCCCTTGAGCTTGGTCACGCGCAGACGCCGCTCGTTTAACCGCGCGCCGCCGCCGTTGCTCGCGGTGTAGAGTTCCTGGCGCAGCGGGTCGTAGATCACCGCGTGCTCCAGCTTGCCCTTGTGCGCGAGCGCAATGGAGACCGCGAATTGCGGAAAGCCGTGCAGGAAATTGGTGGTGCCGTCGAGCGGGTCAATGATCCACTGGTACTCGTCGCCCTGGTGCGCGCCGCTCTCTTCGGCGAGGATGGCGTGACTGGGATAGGCCTTGCGGATGACCTTGATGATCTCCTGTTCGGCGAGCAGGTCTACTTCGCTCACAAAATCATTTTTGCTCTTCTGTGAGATCTCGTAAGAGTCCAGGCGATCCACCACGCGTGCAATGGTGGTGCCGGCGGCGCGTGCGGCGCGTACCGCGATGTTGAGTAGGGGGTGCATTTTAAAATCAGTAGCGAGTGACGAGTGGCCAGTGGCGAGGTGGGGGCAGAAGATGCTGCCTGACTGCATTATACTGCTTCCTCGCCACTCGCTCCTAGCCACTATGTTATCCAACATCCGTATCGTATTAGTGAATACCTCCCACCCCGGCAACATCGGGGCCTGTGCGCGTGCCATGAAGACCATGGGCTTGAGCGCGCTCACTCTGGTGCAGCCGAAGCTGTTTCCCAGCGCCGAGGCCATCGCGCGCGCTGCGGGCGCGGAAGATGTTCTGGAAAACGCTACGCTGTGCGACTCGCTGGAGCAGGCGCTCACCGGCTGCACGCTGGTGGTGGGTGCGAGCGCGCGCGTACGCAGCATCGAGTGGCCGGAGCTGGCGCCGCGTGAGGCCGCAGCGCGCCTGACGGCAGAGGCGGTACACGCGCCGGTGGCGCTGGTGTTCGGGCGCGAGCACTCCGGTTTGTCGAACGCAGAGCTGGATCGCTGCCACTTTCTCACACGCATTCCGGCCAGCCCTGGCTTCGCCTCGCTCAATATTGCGGCGGCGGTGCAGGTGTTTGCGTATGAAATTCTGCTCGCCCACAGCGCGCCGCCACGCGCCGTTGACGAACATGATCCGGTTGGTGCGGAGCAGATGGAGCTGTTTTATGCCCATCTCGAACAGATGCTGGTACAGACCGAATTTCTCAATCCGCGCATCCCCAAAAAACTCATGCGCCGCCTACGCCGCTTATTCAATCGCGCACGCCCCGATCAAAACGAGGTGAACATCCTGCGTGGCATGCTCACCGAGATCGCGCGCAAGTTGGCGGGAAAGACTTAAGGAAGCTCTGATAATTCCATCCAGGAATTATCAGAGCACGAAAAGCAAAAATACGATTTTTGCTTTTCTTCATTTTTCAAATACTTACGTATTTGAAAAATGGCGGCACATCCATGTGCCGCAGGAATCTCTGAATAAATCAGAGATTCCTTAATCCGCGCCGCGTGGTGCGACTACCTCCAGGTATTCGGACTCCACATGCACCGTGCCGTCCGTGGCGCGATTGTAGCTCGACCAGTGCTGCTCCAGATCGCGCCGCAGCGCCGCCTGCCCCGGCTCATCCAGCGCCTCAAATGCACGCTGCGTGGGCCCGTAGTAGGTGCGGTAAAACTCGACTAGTTCCGCTACGCCAAAGGGATAACGAATGGGATAGGGCCGGCGTGTGAGTTGTATGTCCGCTATGCCGTTGCGCAGCCGCTCGCGCACTGTGGCCTCGTCGCCCCATAACAGCGGCGAGGGCAGGCCGGGCGGCGGCGGCACATAACGCGCGTTGATTTTAAACATCTCTCCGATTAGACCTTGCGCCGTCCAGTTGCCCATCACGATGCGTCCGCCCGGGCGGCATACCCGCACCATCTCCGCCGCCACACGCTCCGGCCTCGGTGCGAACATCGCGCCGATGAGACTGACCACGAGATTAAAGCTGCCATCGGCATACGGAAGCTGCTCTGCGTCGCCTTCGTCAAAATGCGCGGGCAGGTCTTCGGCCCCGGCGCGTGCGCGTGCCTGGGCAATCAGGTTGCTGGCAATATCCAGCCCGGTGACCTCGGCTCCCGCGCGTGCCGCCGGAAGGGCGAGTTGGCCTGCGCCACAGGCGATGTCCAGCATCCGCAGGCCCGGCGTGACAGTGAGCCGGGCGAAGAATTTCATGGCCCCGGGTTCGAGATAACGCGAGAATGTGCCGTAATCGCCGGCCATCCACATGGATTTCTGCTTGGCCTTGAGTGCATCGATATTCAGAGGTTCGGTTTGCATAGCGTCCTCCTGCATGTCGGCGAGCTTGTTGACTGGGCGCGCTCAAATACCAAGTGCAACATTTTCAGGAGACAATGTTGCATGGGGAAAATCTACCAGCAGTTGAGTATT
>JAQBXX010000036.1 GCA_027624315.1 Pseudomonadota bacterium | reverse complement strand
AACTGCTGGTAGATTTTCCCCATGCAACATTGTCTCCTGAAAATGTTGCACTTGGTATTTGAGCGCGCCAGTTATATGCACCCATCGGTATAGTGTCCCGCACTAAGGGGAACATGGAACCGAACTTATGAAGATTCGTAACCTGGATCTGACGCGCAATCCGATCAATGAGGAACACCGGCAACTCGGGCTTCCGCCCGTCGAGGAGCCCGTCTCTCACCCCGGCACCCACCCGTTTCTGCGCGCCGCGGTATGGTTTACCGCCCTGGTGTTGATTGCGTTGACCTTGTTTTTGATGGGGCGCCTTTTCCTTCCCAATAACTGGGCTGGCGGCTTGAAGATTATAGGCGAGATGCTCAACAGCAGCGTCTTCTGGAGCGCGGTGGCGGTCGGGTTTTTCGCGCAGGTGGTGGATGGCGCCCTGGGCATGGCTTACGGCGTCACGGCGACCACGTTTCTGCTGGCGGCGGGCGCCAGCCCTGCGGCGGCGAGCGCGAGCGTCCATATTGCGGAGATTTTCACCACCGGCGTTTCGGGTATCGCCCACACCAAATTTGGCAACGTGAATAAACAGTTGTTCGTGCGTTTGCTGGTGCCGGGTATTCTGGGCGCGGTGTTGGGCGCGGTGCTGGTGACACAGGTCGATGGCGCCATGTTCAAGCCGTTCGTGTCCGCCTACCTGTTGCTGTTGGGTATCTACATTCTCAGCAAGGCGTTTCGCCAACTGCGCCTGCGCACACGGGCGCCTAAACACGTTGGAAAGCTCGCCCTGTTTGGCGGATTCGTTGATGCGGCGGGCGGCGGCGGCTGGGGGCCGGTTGTCACGATGACGCTGGTGAGTTCGGGTAACGACCCGCGCACCACCATCGGCTCGGTCAATTTCGCGGAGTTCTTCCTGGCATTTGCAAGCGCTGCGGTTTTCGTATTGCTGATGGAAACCAACACCTGGCCCATTATTGCTGGCCTGGTGTTCGGGGGCCTGTTCGCCGCACCGTTCGCGGCGTTGCTGTGCAAGAAACTCCATGCGAAGACGCTACTGATTCTGGTGGGGACGTTGATCAGCATCCTCAGCCTCTACAATCTTTACCGGGCGCTTGCCGCGTGATTGAAGATGTGCCGGCCCACAAAGACAAGTAAGGCTAGCGGATTGCGATAAACAGCGCCGCACCGTCGCGGCGCACGTTGAGCAGCAGCGGGCCTTTATCCTTTTGCGTGACGTTCACCAGGTCGTCCGGCGTGCGCACCGACTTGCGGTTGATCGAGACCAGCAGATCGCCCGGGCGCAGGCCGGCCTGCGCGGCGCGGCTGGCGGGATCCACATCCACCACCGGTATGCCGTCGATCTTGCCGAACAAGGGCGAGCTCTCGTTGATGGCGCCGAACACCACACCGGCGAGACGCGGGTCTTCGTGCTTGGCCCCGACGCGCGCCTCCTGCGGGCTTTCCTTCACGGCGACTTCGATGGCGCGGGTTTTTCCGTCACGCAGAACATCTAGCCGCACCTTGTCGCCGACACGCAGCAGGCCGATCGCATTGCGCAGCATGCCTGAGTCGCGCACCGGCTGGCCGTTTACCGCAGTAACGATGTCACCGGCCTTGATGCCGGCCTTGTCCGCGGGCGAGCCCTGCGCCACCTGAGCTATAACGGCGCCTTGCAGGGCGGCGCCCGGCGCGAGATTGAAGGCCTGCGCCAGCTCCGGCGTGAGGTCTTGCGCCTGTATGCCGAGGCGGCCGCGCCGCACTTTGCCGGTTTCGATCAATTGCGCCATGATGCTGCGCGTCATGTTGATCGGTATCGCGAACCCGATGCCGACGTTGCCGCCGCCGGGCGCGAGGATCGCGGTGTTGATGCCGACCAGCTCGCCACGCAGGTTCACCAGCGCACCGCCGGAGTTGCCGGGATTGATCGAGGCGTCGGTTTGAATGAAGTCTTCATAGCCCTCGATGCCGAGGCCGCTGCGCCCGAGCGCGCTCACGATACCGGAAGTGACGGTCTGGCCGAGACCGAAGGGGTTGCCTATCGCCACCACGAAATCGCCCACGCGCAGTTTGCCGGAATCGGCCAGCGGCAGGGCCGTCAGATTTTCCGCCGGGATCTGGATCACCGCCACGTCGGCGTCAGGATCGGAGCCGATCACCTTGGCCTTGAGGCTGCGCCGGTCGCGCAGCGTCACCGTGATCTCGTCGGCGTTGGCGATCACGTGATGATTGGTGAGCACGTAACCGCGCTTTGCATCCACAATCACGCCGGAACCCAGGCTCTGCGACTCACGTTCGCGCGGCTGGCCGGGGCGATCAAAAAAACGCCGGAAAAAGGGATCGTTCAGGAGCGGATTATTTTGTATCGCCACCCGTCCGCGCGTAGCGATGTTGACCACCGCAGGTGTCGTCTGCTCGATCATGGGCGCGAGCGTGGGCAACGGGCTCTGCTGACTGTCGGTGGCAGGCAGCGCGGCATAGGCGCCGGATACAGCAAGAGGTAGCGCACTCACCAAAAGCGCAAGCAGAGTAGTCCGGAGCGGGCGGGATAATGCAGTCATGTGGTTTCCTGTGGGTGGGCGTTCCGTAGTAAGAGTGCCGAGGGCGGCAAGAGTTCCGGGGCGCAGACCAAAGGGGGTGCGAATCCCCGCCTGCTGGTTTACGCAGTTAATGCCGCGTGCAGGGGCGTTCTTGGATCCAGGAGCATTCGGCCTGCTAAACCGCAGGCGGATTTGCTACTATGAGGCGCGGGCACTACACCGCTTAGCTCCCATAACTCAACAAGGAGATCGCTCCATGACATGCAATCAGTTGAATCAATACGGCCCTCTCGTCGGCCGCATCCTTCTGGCGCTTGTTTTTATCCTTGCCGGCTTCGGCAAGCTCACCGGCTGGGATGGCGCGCTAGGCTACATGGCCAGCAAAGGTATCCCCATGACAGAAGTGATTCTCGCGCTCACCATCCTCATTGAGCTGGGCGGCGGGCTGATGCTTGCACTTGGCTTTCAGGCGCGCTGGGCGGCCCTCGCCATCTTCCTGTTCCTCATCCCGGTGACGCTGATATTTCATCCTTTCTGGGCCGACCCGGAGCAGATGAACAGCTTCATGAAAAATATCGCCATCATGGGCGGCATGCTTTACATCATGACTCACGGCAGCGGGCCTTACAGCCTCCAGAAAGAAAAATGCTAGCGGTGCTGCTGCGTAATTAATGCGCTAGGCGCGACATGCGAAATGCCAACACTGGCAGTCGTGCGGCCCAAAATCCCCCGGCCTGCGGCCACCCCCTTTTCAAAGGGGGTCGAGCATGGCGAGGGGGGATTTGTTCCAAAGGGGGTCGAGCGCAGTGAGGGGGGATTTGTCTCAAAGAGGGTCGAGTGTTAGTGAGGTGAAATTTGAGGCAGCGATTGAACGCATGGACGCGTTCAATGGCGCAGACCCCAACCACGAAATCGTTGCAGGCCAAGAATATCCCAAGGAGCTGCTCTACGCCGAGCGCATGACGGCGTGGCTTGCGCGTCTCGCGCCTGATGCGTCCGAGGCGCTGCGCCTCGCGGTGCGCAGCCAGCACATCGGGCGCTGGACGATACCGCGCAGCCACTATCCGATGGATCGGCGCGGCTACCACCAATGGCGCACCGAGCTCGCCCGCTTCCACGCCCAAACCGCGCGCGAAATCATGCAGCACACCGGCTACGATGAGCCCACCATCGCCCTCGTTGAAAATTTACTGAAAAAGACCCACCTCAAAAACGACCCCGAGGCGCAACGGCTAGAAGACACCGCCTGCCTCGTTTTTCTCGAACATTATTTTTCCGCCTTCGCGCAAAAACACGACGAACAAAAACTCATCGAGATTCTGCAAAAAACGTGGAAAAAAATGTCCACACAAGCGCAGCAGATGGCGCTTACATTGACGCTCGCGGATGCCGACCGGTCATTGATCGAAAAGGCGCTGTCAGCGACATGACTATAGGCTGTATACGTCGGCTAAAGTAAGGCCGAGATCAATCTGCTGGGCAAGGGGCATCTAACGCCGCAAATCAGCCGCGCCGCTTTTTGGCGCCAGCCGAATTTGCTTGGCTAGATGATTTTTTGTCAGCTTCGAAACCTAGTTCCCAGAAATACATGTCTACTAGCTTCATAGGAGGGTAATTAACACCGCTATTTTCTAGTATTTTTGCATTTACGTAATCAAAGCTCTGTTTGTTTTCCAGATAGAATTTGACAACGGCAAGAAAGTTGTTTGGCTTTAACCCAGAATAACTTAATCCCTTAGCTCTCAATCCATCAATAAAATAACGATCATATGCTGGAACGCAACCGAGAGTGCCTAATATTATTTTTGTTGCCAGCGTATCAGTAACATTAATTTTACGAGCAACGCCATTAATGCTTTTGATATTGTTTCGATACCAACTCTTTATCCAGTCAATGAGAATAAATATTTCTTCTATATACGCTTTTCCCGAGGCTTGGTAATTGATTTTTTGAAGATGCTTATTTTGTAAGATGTGCTCTACAGCTTCCTTATGAATAAGATAGTCTTTCCAAAGCAAGAAACTTGATCCGCGATACATTCCCCAGCTGGCCAGATAAAAAGACATGTGCAAACAAGCTATATCTACATCAATTTCATTTCCAGTAAAGTAGTTATAACAGTGCTCCCATGACTTGTAGCGATGATTTTCATCTGACTCAAGCTGAGTATGGAACGTTAATATCTTATTGCGAATATCATCCATAGTGTTTTTATCATCTAGCTAAAATTATGCGCCAAGCTCCACCAAGCGCTGATTCAATCGTCGCACGAAGGCCGCTGGGTCTTCGAGTTGGGCGCCTTCGGAGAGCTGGGCTTGGTCGAACAGGATGTGGGCCCAGTCGGTGAAGCGGTCGTTGTCGGCTTCATGGGTGATGCGCACGACGAGTGGGTGCTCCACATTGATTTCCAGTATCGGTTTGCTGCCCGGTATCGCCTGCCCGGCGGCCTTGAGCAGGCGTTCGAGGTGTGCGCCCATGTCGTGCGCCTCGCTGACCAGACACGCGGGCGAAGTGGTGAGGCGGCGGCTGACGCGCACCTCCTTCACCCGCTCGCCAAGCGCGGCCTTGATGCGTTCGATCAGGCTCTGGAATTCATCGGCGGGCTTGTTCGGTTGCTCGCTATCGCTTACGCCTTCGATTTTTCCAAGATCAAGCTCGCCCTTGGCAACGGACTGTAGCTGCTTGCCTTCAAATTCGGAGAGGTGCGAGGCCAGCCATTCATCGACGCGGTCGTACATCAGCAACACCTCGACACCGCTCTTGCGCAGCAGTTCTAAGTGCGGACTGTGTTTTGCGGCGGCGAAGGTGTCGGCGGTGATGTAATAGATTTTTTCCTGACCGGTTTTCATGCGCGCGACATAATCGGCGAGCGTCACATCCTGCGCGTCGGTGTCGTGGTGTGTGGAGGCGAAGCGTAACAGTTTCGCAATACGTTCGCGGTTGGCGTGATCTTCCACCACACCCTCCTTGAGCACGAGCCCGAACTCTTTCCAGAATTTGGCGTATTTCTCTGTGTCGTTTGTCGCAGCATCTTCCAGCAATGCCAGCACTTTTTTAACGGATGCTGCGCGCATAGTCTCGACCACTTTGCTGCCCTGTAAAATTTCGCGCGAGACGTTGAGCGGCAAGTCGTTGGAGTCGATCACGCCACGTACAAAGCGCAGGTAATGCGGCATGAGCTGTTGCGCGTCTTCCATGATGAACACGCGCCGCACATACAGCTTCACGCCGTGGCGGCTGTCGCGGTCCCACAAGTCGAACGGCGCGCGCGCCGGGACATACAGCAGCAGTGTGTATTCCTGTTTGCCTTCGACGCGGCTGTGCACGTGCGCGAGCGGCGGCTCGAAGTCGTGCGCCACGTGCTTGTAAAACTCTGTGTATTCGTCCGCGCTGATGTCGGCCTTGGGGCGCGTCCACAGGGCCGAGGCACGGTTGACGGTTTCGTAGGCCTCGGCTTTCTCTTTGTCTTCCGACGGCAGTAGGATGGGAACGCTGATGTGGTCGGAGTAGGTGCGGATGATGTTGCGCAGGCGGAAGCCGTCGAGGAATTCGTCCTCGCCCGCGCGCAGGCGCAGCGTGACCTCGGTGCCGCGCGTTTCTTTTTCGACGGTTTCGATGGTGTAGTCGCCCTCGCCGCCCGATTCCCAGCGCACGCCGTGTTCCGCGCTGAGCCCGGCGCGGCGTGTCGTGAGCGTGACCTTGTCGGCGACGATGAAGGCCGAATAAAATCCGACGCCGAACTGGCCGATGAGGTGCGCGTCCTTGGCCTGGTCGCCGGTGAGTTTTTCGAAGAACGCGCGGGTGCCGGATTTGGCGATGGTGCCGATGTTGTCCACCACTTCGGCGCGCGTCATGCCGATGCCGTTGTCGGTGATGGTGACGGTGCGCCGCTTTTTGTCGTAGTGCACATGGATGTTGAGCTCGCTGATGCCTTCGTAGAGGGCGTCGTCCGTGAGCGCCTCGAAGCGCAGTTTGTCAATGGCGTCGGAGGCGTTGGAAATCAACTCGCGCAGGAATATTTCCTTGTTGCTGTAGAGCGAGTGAATCATGAGGCCGAGCAACTGCTTGACCTCGGCATGAAACCCCAGCGTTTCCTTGTGCGTGGCAACCGTCATGCAATACCTTCCTTACATTAAGTGAAAACCCGACCAAGCTATTATACTTGGGATCACAGCCCGCGACTTCAAGGGTGATGGCTATAGACCATGGCTATCTATTGGCCAAGTAGGTTAAGCTTTCCAAAAAAATCAGGAGCACCATCATGCAGCCGTTACTTCCCCTCGTGGTCGAGTCCGCGCAGCTGGCAGAGCAGCTCGGCGCGCAAAGGCTTTTGGTTGTTGATCTGTGCAAGCCGGAGATCTACGCCAGCCAGCATATCCCCGGCGCCGTGCACCTGGAGTACACGCAACTCGTCACGGCGCAGCCGCCGGTGATGGGCCTGCTGCCTGATGACGCGCGCCTCGGTGAGGTATTTTCGGCGCTGGGCCTCACCCCCGACATGCATGTGGTGGCTTACGACGATGAGGGCGGCGCCAAGGCCTGCCGTCTGCTGTGGACGCTGGACGTGATCGGTCATGCGCACTCTTCGCTGCTGAACGGCGGACTGCGCGCATGGCTCGCGGGGCGGCACCCGGTGAGCAATACGCCCGCCCGTCCCGGCGCAAGCCGCTATCAGGTGACGCGCTCAGGCCATGCGCTGGCGGACAAGGAGTACATCCTCGCGCACTTGCAGGATGCGCAGGTGAAGCTGCTCGACGCGCGCACGCCGGGCGAGTACCGCGGCACAGACAAGCGTGCCCAGCGCGGCGGCCACATCCCCGGCGCGGTCAATATGGACTGGACCGAGACGCTCGACATGCAAAACAGCGGGCGCCTCATAGCCGCCGATGCGCTGCGCGCGCGACTCGACGCGCTCGGGGTAACGCCGGACAAGGAGGTCGTCGTGTACTGCCAGACCCATCACCGCTCGTCGCACACCTATATCGTGCTCAAGTCGCTCGGCTACCCGCGCCTCAAGGGCTATCCGGGCGCGTGGTCGGAGTGGGGCAACAGCTTCGATACGCCGGTGGAATAACGGCCACCTCTAACGGCTCAACCGGCGGCTGCAAGCGGCCACGTCGTGAGCACGCGGTAACGCGCGCCGTCATTGATGGGCTGTGATTCCACCAGCGCGAAACTGCTCACCGGCCATTCGATGGGTTCACTCAACGCGGGCAGTGCGGCCGCCGTCTGCACCTTGCGCGCGAAGGTAAGGTGCGGCTGATACGGACGTTCATCCGGTTTTATCTTGCAGGGCTGCAATGCCCGGCCCAGCCTGCTTACCAAATCCAGCAATGCGTCAGGACAATGCGCCGCCCCGAGCCACAAGATGCGCGGGCGTTGCCAATGACCGAGCTTGTCCAGCGTCAGGGTGAAGGGCTCGGCCCGCACCAGAGCTGCGGCCTGTTCGGCGCAGTGTTGAGTGGATGTATCCAGGCTGCCGAGGAATACCAGCGTGATGTGCAGATCGTCGCTGTGTGTCGCGCGCGCCGGTGCGGGTTTGATTCCGCGCAGGGCCTCCGTCAAGCGCTCGCGCGTGGCGGCATCCGGCCAGAGCGCGAAAAACAGACGCCGCGTGCGCGTGGTCAAGTTTATTCCCCGCGTTCTTGGCGCGGGCTCTTTAAGCGATGGGGTTTCCAAAGGGGGAGAGGCGTTAGCCTTGCTGCGCTCCCGCGTCCGGCTTCGCTTGCAAGCCCAGGGTTTGCCATCCTTGGCAAACCCGTTCGGTGCGTCGCACCTCACCCCCTTTGGTCGCACTCGCGGTTTCATGCCGCGCGGAGCGAAATCAAACTGACTCAGCATCGTGCAGGAAATCCAGCACGCCCTGCAAGGCGGCAACCACGGCCTGGCGCCGCACCGCCTCACGATCGCCGGTGAAATGCTCGGTGCGGCTGCGCGTTTCGCGTCCACATCCGGCCCAGGCAAAGCATACGGTGCCGAGTGGTTTGGACTTTGTGGCGCCACCCGGCCCGGCGATACCGCTCACCGCAAGGCTTATCTGGGCATGACTATGGCGTAGCGCACCTTCGGCCATGCTGCATACGGCAGGCTCGCTCACCGCGCCGTGCGCACGCAGCGTGGCCGCCGGCACCCCCAGCATTTCGTGCTTGGCGATGTTGGTGTAGGTGATGAAGCCGCGCTCAAACCACGCCGAGCTCCCGGGCACCGCCGTGATGGCCTGCGCGACCCAGCCGCCGGTGCAGGATTCCGCAGTGACGAGCATGATGCTGTGCCGCTTGAGCATCTCGCCCACGCGCGTGGCCAAGGCTGCAAGCGCCGCTGGGCGCAGGCGGCCTGCTACGGGTTTGGGAGAAACATTCGAGACAGACATTTCCCGAGACTAACGGTGGTAATCAAGGAAACGCAGCAGGATATTGGGAGCTGACCACGCAGCGTCCTTCAAGACGGCGCAGACATATTAAAGAGGGGAGAAATAAAAACAATGATGGTTGGCAGAAAGTTCTGCCAACCATCATCAGGACCAATGTTACGGAGCAGCGCCTTCAGCGGGTGCGGCCGGCTCAGGGGCCGGCTCATCGGCCGCTGCTGCGGCCGGCTCATCGGCCGCTGCAGCAGGTGCCTCAGTAGCGGGTGCCGCTGGTACTTCGCTGGCATCTTCAGCCTTGTTGCAAGCGCCAAGACCTAACGCAAACAGCGCGGCGCCAAGCAATACGAGAATTTTCTTTGTCATTTACTTACCCCTCAAAAAAACAATAGTCGAACTATCAAAGTAACACGATTCATCTATAGCGATCAAGGGCAAACTGGCGAAAAGCGTGGCGGGCTGTGGTTGGCACAATAGACGCAGCCAGCTTCGTCTCTGCACTTGGAGTCACGGGAGTTCGGGTATATGCTGAAAACCTTGGTAGCGGAATTTACCGCGGCGGTCGTATGGGGCGCATGCCTGCTCCGCTGGCGGAAAAAGCGGCAAAGCTACGGCAAATGGGGCGGCAGGTTGTTGACGGCCGCTACCAAAGCCGCAGGAGATATACGTAACACATTGTATCCGATGATAATTATAGCCATCAATGAAGGAGCACAGGAAGCGAGGGAGCGTAGCGGACGAGTGGTGTGCGACGCCCCCCGCGTAGCCGGAGGGCCGGATGTTTTG
>JAQBXX010000007.1 GCA_027624315.1 Pseudomonadota bacterium | reverse complement strand
GCTCATCGCCCGATTCCTTCTCGCTTCGGACTACAGCTTAATCTACTGTCTTAAATTCGGGGTCCACTATAAGAGCAGCTACACCTCCCCATACTGCGCACCCACACCCAGCCAGCGGCGGATCAAGGGTGGTACATGATCGGGATGGTTATTGAGTAACAGCGTAGCGGTCTGCTCAATCTCCGGCAATAAATGCTGATCGCGCGCGAGATCGGCGATGTGCAGTTGCAGCAGGCCGGCCTGGCGGGTGCCGAGCACTTCACCGGGGCCGCGCAGTTCCAGGTCTTTGCGTGCGATCTCGAAGCCGTCGTTGGTTGCGCGCAGCGCATTAAGGCGCGCCTTGGCGTATTGTGAAAGCGGCGCGTGGTACATGAGCACGCAGTGGCTCGCCGTTGCGCCGCGCCCTACGCGTCCGCGCAACTGGTGTAGCTGCGCCAGCCCCAGCCGTTCGGCGTTTTCGACAATCATCAGGCTCGCGTTGGGCACGTCCACGCCGACTTCGATGACGGTGGTGGCGACGAGTAAATCAACTTCTCCTTGTTTGAATCTGCGCATGGCGTGCTCTTTTTCTTTTGCCTTCATGCGTCCGTGTATCAGCGCCACGCGTAACTCGGGCAACGCGGCGGTCAGTTGCGCGGCGGTGTCGATGGCGGCTTGACACTGCAAGGTTTCGGATTCTTCGATGAGCGTGCACACCCAGTAGGCCTGCCGTCCCGCGCGGCAGGCGGTATGCACGCGCTCGACGACGTCGCCACGGCGCGTGTCGGCGACTACCACCGTTTCCACCGGCGTGCGTCCGGGCGGCAATTCGTCTATCACCGAACTGTCGAGGTCGGCATAGCCCACCATGGCGAGCGTGCGCGGGATGGGCGTGGCGGTCATGATGAGTTGATGCGGATAGAGGCCGTGATTAAAACCCTTGGTGCGCAGCGCGAGGCGCTGATGCACGCCGAAGCGATGCTGCTCGTCGATGACGACCAGTCCGAGCCGCGCAAAGTTCACGTCTTCCTGAAACAGGGCGTGTGTGCCGATGACGAGCGCGCACTGGCCGGAGGCGATGTGCGTGAGAATTTCCGCGCGTGCCTTGCCTTTGATCTTGCCGGTGAGCAGCGCGACCTCGAGCTTGAGCGGCGCGAACCAGGCGCGTGTTGTGGCGAGATGCTGCTCGGCGAGCAGCTCGGTCGGCGCCATGAGCGCCACTTGATGGCCGGACTCAATGGCGTGCAGCGCCGCGCACGCGGCGACCAGCGTCTTGCCGGAGCCGACATCGCCTTGCACCAGACGCAGCATGGGCGTCGCGTGCGCGAGGTCGCGGCGGATTTCGCCGATCACGCGCTGTTGCGCGCGCGTGAGGTTGAACGGAAGCGCCGCGAGCAGCGCGGCCATGAGTTTGCCGCGTGCTTCAAGTTCCGGCGCCGCATGCCGTTGCACGCGCTGGCGCAGCAGGCGCAGGCTCAGGTGATGCGCGAGCAATTCCTCGAATGCGAGCCTGCGCTGCGCCGGATGTGCGCCCTGCTCGATCAGTTCGAGCGGCGCATCGGGCGGCGGGTAGTGTACGTACGCCACGGCCTCGCGCAGCGTAGGGTAGTGCAGGCGCGCAAGCACAGCGTCGGGCAACCACTCACGCAGCGTGTCCGGGTGGTTGTGCAATAGCCCAAGCGCGCGCTGCGTGAGCGGTCTAATGCCTTGCTGGTGCAAGCCCGCTGTCGTGGGATAAATGGGTGTGAGACTTTCTTCCACTGTGGTGACGGAGTTCTCCGACACGAGGCGATATTCGGGATGCACCATCTCCAGTCCCGCCTTGCCGAAACGCACCTCGCCGAAACAGCGCACGCGCACGCCGCGCGCAAGTGTCGATTGTTGCGCGGCATTGAAATGAAAAAATCGCAGCGTGATGCCGCCGGTGCCGTCGTGGAGCTGTGAGAGCAGCATGCGCCGCTTAATACCCCGGTGGGCAAACTGGACTTGTGTGAGTTGTACCTCGCCCTCGATCACCGCCTCGATGCCGGGGCGCAGCGCGCCGATGGGTGTGATGCGGGTGCGATCCTGATAACGCAGCGGCAGATGGAACAGTAAATCCTGCACGGTGCGGATGTCGAGCCGCGCCAGCCGCTCGGCGAGACGTGGCCCCACGCCCTTGATGCGTGTGACGGGAGTATTGTCGAGCGTAGGGAGTTGCAGGGTGCTAGCCGCTGAGGTCCATGACGCCGTCCATCTCGACGCGCGCGCCTCGCGGCAGCGCGGCGACGCCGACCGCCGCGCGTGCCGGGTAAGGCTCTGAAAAGTAGCGCGCCATGATCTCGTTCACCAGCGGAAAGTGTGCGAGGTCGGTGAGATAGACATTGAGCTTGACGATGTGGCCGAGATTGCCGCCCGCCGCCTCGGCCACCGCCTTGAGATTGTCGAACACCTGCGTGATCTCCGCGCTCATGTCGCCCTGCACCAGCTCCATGCTGTGCGGCACGAGCGGAATCTGGCCGGAGAGATACACGGTATCACCCACGCGCACCGCCTGCGAATAGGTGCCGATGGCCTTGGGCGCGTTCGCGGTGGTAATAATAATTTTTTTCATGGTCATCCTCTGACGCGCGCAATGCGCACTACTATCGGCACGGCGCGCAGGCGGCGCATGATGCGCGCGAGGTGGACGCGGTCGTGCACCGCGATGGTGAAGTTGATGGCGGTGTACATGCCGTCGTGTTCCTCGATGCCGACATTTTCAATGTTCGCGCCGCGCTCCGCAATGGCCGCCGCCAGTGTGGCGAGCGCGCCGCGCTGATTTGCCACCTCGACGCGGATGTCCACCGCGAATTCGCCCACGACGCCCGGCGCCCATTCCACCTCGATCCACTTTTCCGGATGCTTGCGGAAAATCGTCACGTTCTTGCACGACTCGGCATGGATGACGACGCCGCGCCCCGCGCTCACGTAGCCGAGAATGCGGTCGCCCGGGATCGGGCGGCAACACCTGGCGTAGGCCACCACCATGCCTTCGGTGCCCCTGATCGCGAGCGGCTGGCCCTCCGCCGCTGCCACCGGCTCCGCCCCGGCACCGCTCTCCGCGGGTGGCACAAGATGACGCGCGACCAGCAGCGCAGGGCGGTTGCCGAGTCCGATATCACCCAGCAGGTCGTCCAGCGATTTGAGTTTGAGTTCGTGCAGCAGGGTTTTGATGCGCACCGGCGGCACTTCCGCCAGCTTGCGCGCAAACGTCGCCAGCGCCTGATTCAGCAGGCGGCGGCCAAGATCGACGGATTCGTCGTGTTTGAGATTTTTCAGAAAATGGCGGATGGTGCTGCGCGCCTTCGCGGTGACCACGAAGTTGAGCCACGCCGGATTGGGCCGCGCCTGTTTGGCGGTGACGATTTCCACGTACTGGCCGTTCGCCAGCGGCGTGGAGAGGGGTGCCAGGCGACGGTCGATCTTGGCCGCGACGCAGGTGTTGCCGACATCGGTGTGCACCGCGTAGGCGAAGTCCACCGCGGTCGCGCCGCGCGGCAGTTCCATGATCTTGCCCTTGGGCGTGAACACGTAGACCTCGTCCGGGAACAGGTCGATCTTCACGCTCTCCAGGAATTCGAGCGAGTTGCCCGCGTTCATCTGCATTTCGAGCAGGCCGCGCAGCCAGTCGTGCGCGCGCTGCTGTGCGCTGCCGCCCGTGCTGTCACCCGCCTTGTACAACCAGTGCGCGGCGATGCCGGCCTCGGAGATGCGATCCATGTCCTGGGTGCGGATCTGCACCTCGATCGGCACGCCGAACGGCCCGAACAGCGCGGTGTGCAGCGACTGGTAGCCGTTGGCCTTGGGGATGGCGATGTAATCCTTGAACTTGCCCGGCAGCGGCTTGTAGAGATTGTGCACGGCGCCCAGCACGCGGTAGCAGGCGTCCACCGACTCCACGACGATGCGGAAGGCGTAGACATCGGTGACCTCGGAAAAGGACAGGTGCTTTTGCAGCATCTTGCGGTACACGCTGTAGATGTGTTTTTCGCGCCCCACCACCTCGCCGGAAAGTTTTTCCTCGCGCAGCCGGCGCTTGATCGCGTTTTCGATCTTGCGCACGATCTCCTTGCGGTTGCCGCGTGCCTTCTTCACCGCTTCCACAAGAATGCGGTGACGCATCGGATAGAGCGTGGCGAACCCCAGGTCTTCGAGCTCGACACGCAGCTGGTTCATGCCGAGGCGGTTGGCGATGGGGGCGTAGATCTCCAGCGTTTCACGCGCGATGCGGCGGCGCTTCTCCGGCGGCATCGCGCCGAGCGTACGCATGTTGTGCAGGCGGTCGGCGAGCTTCACCAGAATGACGCGGATGTCGCGCACCATGGCGAGCAGCATCTTGCGGAAATTTTCCGCCTGCTCCTCGGCGCGGCTTTCGAACTGGATCTGGGTGAGCTTGCTCACGCCGTCCACCAGCTCCGCGACCTCGGTGCCGAATTCGTGCGCGATCTGTTCCTTGGCGGTGGCGGTGTCCTCGATCACGTCGTGCAGCAGCGCGGCGAGGATGCTGTGGTGGTCCATGCGCATCTCGGCCAGGATGCGCGCGACGGCGAGCGGATGATAAATGTAGGGTTCGCCGGAGAGGCGCTTCTGGCCCTCATGGGCCTGGGCGCCGAACTCGTAGGCGCGACGGATCTCGGCTACCTGCTTGGGCTTGAGGTAGGTCTCGAGCAGCGTGGTCAGATCGTCGATGAGGTACATATTACAGTGTACCCCGGAGCAGTGCGGCCGCTGGGGCCACAGGCTTAAACCTCGGGGGTTGGCTCTTCAGGCGCCGCATCGGCGGCGACTGCGGCGACGGGTTCAGCGGGCGGCAGGGGTGCGGGTTCCCGGTCCAGGATGCTGCGGCCGATATGGCCGAGGGCGATCTCGCGCAGCGCCACTACGGTGGCCTTGTCGTTTTCCCACGCCACATGCGCCTGCGCGCCGGTGGCGAGCTGGCGCGCGCGTTTACTCGCTACCAGCACCAGTTGAAAGCGGTTATCTACATTTGCCAGACAATCTTCTACGGTGACACGTGCCATTGGCTTGCTCTTTCATATGGTGAGGTCGGCTCAATTTTACTTAACGCGCGGCCCCGGCGCCAGCAAATCCTCAAGTAATTGCTTCAGACGCGCGGCCTGGGCCTCGCGCCGCAGCCGGTGGGCGCGGACAATCGCCTGCACATCCGCCAGCGCGGCGGAGAAGTCGTCGTTCAACACCAGATAGTCGAATTCGTCGCAGTGGCTGATCTGCTCTACTGCTTCGCGCATGCGCTGGGCGATGACTTCGGCGTTGTCCTGGGCGCGCGCGTGCAGACGCTGTTCGAGCGCGTCATGTGAGGGCGGCAGCAGGAAAATAGACACTGATTCCGGTAACAGATGACGTATGGCGCGCGCGCCTTGCCAGTCGATGACGAGGATGACATCAATGCCATGGCTCAAGCGCTCTTCCACCCATCCGCGTCCGGTGCCGTAGCGGTTGCCGAACACGGTGGCGTGTTCGAGAAATTCACCCGCGGCGCACATCTTTTCAAATTGCGCCGGACTGATGAAATAGTAATTCACGCTGCCCACTTCGCCGTGGCGGCGCGCACGCGTGGTGTAGGAGACCGACATCTGTACGCCGGGCATGGATTCCAGCAGCGCCTGCGCCAGGCTCGATTTGCCGCCGCCGGAGGGTGCGGCGATGATGTAGAGCGTGCCGCGCGCGAGGTTGAGTGGTTGCCGGGTCTTCATTCGATGTTCTGGATTTGCTCGCGCACCTGTTCGATCAGCACCTTGAGGTCGATGGCCGCGCGCGCGGTTGCCACGTCCGCCGCCTTGGAGCCGAGCGTGTTCGCCTCGCGGTTCAGCTCCTGCATCAGGAAGTCGAGCCGCCGTCCGGCGGGCGCCTTCGCGGCGAGCACGCGCAGCACCTCGTCGAGATGCGCCTCCAGCCGCGCGAGCTCTTCGTCCACGTCGATCTTTTGCAGCAGCAGGAGCATCTCCTGCTCCATGCGCGCGGGGTCGAACCCGGCCTTGAGTTCGATCACGCGTTCGGTGAGCTTCACGCGCATCCGCGCGTGAATGTATGGCAGCTGCTTGCGCACCTCGGCGACGCGCGCCTGCATGGTCTGGCAGCGCTCCACGATCAGCGTTTCGAGCCGCGCGCCCTCGCGCTCGCGCGTGGCGACAAGCTCGGCGAGCGCAAGATCGAGTAGGGCCAGCGCATGCGCCGCAAGCTGTTCCTGATTCACCAGCGGCGTCTCCACCACGCCGGGCCAGCGCAGGATGTCGAGCACGTTGAGCGGCGCGGGGTGCTCCAGCAGACCTTCCACCTCGCGGCAGGCGCGTGTGAGTGTCTCCGCCAGCGCGCGGTTGATGTGCAGGCCGCTGGCGGCAGCCGTGGCCGCGTCCGTTTGCAGGCGCAGGTTGCAGTCGAGCTTGCCGCGCGCAACGTGCGTGCCGGTATGCTCGCGCACCGCGCCCTCGAGCGCGCGCAGCTCTTCCGGCAGGCGCAGGGAAATTTCCAGATAGCGGTGGTTGACCGAGCGCAACTCCCAGCTCAGCGTTCCCCACTCGGTATGTTGTTGTTGCCGCGCAAAGGCGGTCATGCTGCGTATCACGGTGCGCGGATTCCTGCCAAAGTAATCGCACACATACTATGGGCGTTGCAGGCATTGTGCAACAGTACGGCGGCAGCAAAGCACCCGCCAAGTGTGCTAGGCTACGCGCCTTCCAACTGAAGCCAAGGATTCCCATGCGTCCCAGCGGACGCGCAGCCTCCGAGCTGCGCACCATCAAGCTCACCCGCCGTTATACCAAGCACGCCGAGGGCTCGGTGCTGGTGGAGTTCGGCGACACGCGCGTGCTGTGCAACGTGAGCGTGGAAGAGCGCGTGCCGCAGTTTCTCAAGGGCAAGGGACAGGGCTGGGTAACGGCCGAATACGGCATGCTGCCACGCTCCACCGGCAAGCGCATGGATCGCGAAGCGGCGCGCGGCAAGCAGGCCGGACGCACGCAGGAGATACAGCGCCTGATCGGACGCTCGCTGCGCACGGTGGTCGATCTCACGGCGCTGGGGGAGCGCACGCTCACCATCGACTGCGACGTGATCCAGGCCGACGGCGGCACGCGCACCGCCTCGATCACCGGCGGCTACGTCGCGCTGGTGGACGCGATCGAACACCTGCGTAAACAAAAAGTCATCAGCCGCAGCCCGATACACGGCTGCGTCGCGTCGGTGTCGGTGGGCATTTATCAGGGCCAGCCGGTGCTCGACCTCGACTATATCGAAGACTCGGAGGCCGAGACCGACATGAACGTGGTGATGAACGACGCCGGTCATTTCATCGAATTGCAGGGCACCGCCGAGGGCCACGCGTTCCGCATGGATGAACTCACCGCCATGATCGACCTCGCGCGCGGCGGCATCACCGACCTGCTCGCAAAACAGAAGGCGGCGCTGGGCGTTAAATAATGCAGCGCGTCGTACTGGCCAGCGGCAACCTGGGCAAACTGCGCGAGATACAGGCGCTCGCGGGCGACGCCTTCGAGTTCATACCGCAGTCCGACTTCGATATCCGCGAGGTGGAAGAGTCCGGCCTGAGCTTTGTCGAAAACGCCATCCTCAAGGCGCGCCACGCCGCACGCCACGCCGGCCTACCCGCGCTGGCCGACGACTCCGGGCTGGAAGTAGACGCGCTGAACGGTGCGCCGGGCATCCACTCGGCGCGCTACGCCGACCCCGCCGCGAGCGACCGCGAAAATGTGGACAAGCTGCTGCACGAACTCAGGGACACGCCCGAGCACCTGCGCCGCGCGCGTTTCCAGTGCGTCATGGTGTATCTGCGGCATGCGCTCGATCCCATGCCCATCATCGCCCAGGGCACCTGGGAAGGGCGCATCCTGAACGCGCCGCAGGGCGAAGGCGGCTTCGGCTACGACCCGGTGTTTTTTGTGCCGACGCACCGCTGCTCCTCCGCCGAGCTGCCCGCGGCAGTGAAAAACCAGCTGAGCCATCGCGGCAAGGCGCTGCGCAAACTGCTGGCGGAGATTGCCACTGCCTGAGTCGAAAATGTTCCGTTTCACCACCCTGCCGCCGCTGTCTTTATATATTCATCTGCCGTGGTGTGCGCGCAAATGCCCGTACTGCGACTTCAATTCGCACGAAGGCGAGGTGCAGGAGCGCGCCTACGTTGACGCGCTGGTGAACGATCTGGAGCAGGATCTGCCGCGCATCTGGGGGCGGCCCGTGGTCTCCGTGTTCATCGGCGGCGGCACGCCGAGCCTGTTTTCACCCGAGGCGCTCGACCGCCTGCTGTGTGCGGTGCGCGCGCGGCTGCGCCTTTTGCCGCAGGCCGAGATCACGCTGGAGGCGAACCCCGGCAGTTCCGAATATGAGAAATTCCGCGAATTCCGCGCGCTCGGCATCAATCGCTTGTCCATCGGCGTGCAGAGTTTTGATGACGACAGTCTCAAGCGCCTGGGGCGCATCCACGGGCGCAGCGAGGCGTTGCGCGCGGCGGAGGCCGCGCATGATGCAGGCTTTGAGAGCTTCAATCTCGATTTGATGTTCGGCCTGCCAGAGCAGACACTCAAGCAGGCCGCGGGCGACATCGCCACCGCGCTGGCGCTGGAGCCCGCGCACCTCTCGTATTATCAGCTGACCCTCGAACCCAACACCCTGTTTTATCATCAGCCGCCGCAGTTGCCGGAAGAAGACGTCATGGCCGCGATGCAGGAGCGCGCCCAGGAGCGGATGGCCGAGCGTGGCTTTCAGCACTACGAAGTCTCGGCCTACGCGCGCAAAGGCGCGCAGTGCAAACACAATCTCAACTACTGGCAGTTCGGCGATTACTTAGGCATAGGCGCAGGCGCACACGGCAAGATCACCGACGCGCAACAGCAAACCATCACGCGCCTGTGGAAACTCAAACAGCCGCGCGACTATATGGAAAAGTCAGAGACACCCGATCGCATTGGTGAAGAGAGCCTGCTTGCGCCCGCCGATGCCGCGTTTGAGTTCATGCTGAACGCGCTACGCCTCACCGAAGGCTTTGCGTTGAGTTTATTTACCGAGCACACTGGCCTGCCGCTTTCTGTTATCGAGCAGCCATTAAAACAGGCCGAGGAACGCGGCTTGATCGAAAGAAGTGCGCAAGGAGTGTGTCCTACCGCGCAAGGGCAACTTTACCTCAACGATTTGACCGCACTGTTTTTGCCGCCCAGTACGCCGAGCCCGGCACCGCGAGGCCCATAAGCGCGCAGCGCCTGCTGCCCTGGGACATGGATTTATTGCGTTTGGAAACAGACAGCGGCAGAATCAGGTAACCATGCGCCAGCAGTGCCAGACGCCATTGGGTGCCCGGTGTTAGTCAGGCCGGGTCCGGCCCGGCCAGCCAGCCCTCGGCAGATCAAGCGTGGCGATATAGCCTTCAATGGCTTCTTTGATGTGCGCGATGGCGTCTTCACGGGTGCGGCCCTGACTGATACAACCGGGCAGGCTGGGGCATTCTGCGACCCAGTAACCATCTTCTCCGGGGGCAATGACGACTTGTCTCATAAGATGGATCCTCGCTTGGTCGAGCAAACAGATATTTTAATTTTAGCAGCTTTTTAGGGTGTAGGGAGCACCCTACTCCGCCAGCCGTACACACCGCAACACCTCATACGAATACTGCCCGCCCAGCGCCTCGAACACCGGTTTGAGTGCCTGGCCGCCGTTGGTGTGCAGGGCTGCGCGGATGTTATCTAACTCTTCTTCATCCAGCGGTACCACATCGCGTAGTTTGAGTTCGCCGCGGGCGATGGCTTGTGTGAGGTGGTGGTAGATGGTGGTTTCTTTCAGGCCACGGCGGTCGGCGATGGCGGGGGCGTCGAGGCCGAGGCGGAACAGGTGCAGGGTTTCGGCGGCGGTGTCTGACAGCGCGGTGTTTTTGTCATCCAGCGCGAGGATGGTTTCGAGAAAATCCTCGCCGTAAGCGGCGAGTTTGCGTTCGCCGACGCCGGAGATGTGCGCGAGGTCTTCCAGCGTCTGCGGGCGGCGCTCGACCATTTCGGTGAGGGTGGCGTCGTGGAACACGACATAGGGCGGCACGCCTTGCGCCAAGGCGAGTTCGCGGCGGCGGGCGCGCAGGGCTTCCCACAGCATCAAGTCGGCTTCGCTGGTGAAGGCGCCGCCGCGTCCCGAACTTTGCACCCTCACCCTACCCTCTCCCTTTAAGGGAGAGGGGGTATTTTTGACTCGGTCGCGGCGCAGCCACAGGCGCTCTTCGCCGCGCAGCACGGGGCGGCAGGCGTCGGTGAGTTGCAGCGCGCCGTGGCCTTCGATGTCCACGGCGAGCAGGCCGCGCGCGATGAGTTGACGGAAGATGCTGCGCCATTCCTGCTGGCTCAAGTCCTTGCCGATGCCGAAGGTGCTCAACTTGTCGTGGCCGAAGCGCTGGATGCGTTCGTCTGTTTTGCCCATCAGCACGTCGAGCAGATAGTTCACGCCAAATCTTTGCCCGGTGCGGTGCACGCAGGAAAGCGCCTTCTGCGCGGGTACGCTGGCGTCCCAGGTTTCGGGCGGGTTGATGCAGGTGTCGCAGTTGCCGCAGGGATTGGGCTGGGCGTCGTCGAAGTAGGCGAGCAGCGCCTGGCGGCGGCAGGTGGTGAGCTCGCACAGGCCGAGCATGGCGTCGAGCTTGTGGCGCTCGACGCGTTTACGCGCGGCGTCGGCCTCGCCGGCTTCGAGCATCTGGCGCAGGGTAATCACATCTTGCAGGCCGTAGATCATCCACGCATCGGCGGGCAGACCGTCGCGCCCGGCGCGGCCGGTTTCCTGGTAATAGGCCTCGATGCTCTTCGGCAGATTGAGGTGCGCGACGAAGCGCACGTTGGGCTTGTCGATGCCCATGCCGAAGGCGATGGTGGCGACGATGATGACGCCTTCCTCGTTGATGAAGCGCGACTGGTTGCGCTCGCGCACCTCGGCGGAAAGCCCGGCGTGATAGGGCAGCGCGACTAGCCCTTGGGCTTCGAGCCAAGCGGCGATTTCGTCCACGCGCTTGCGCGACAGGCAGTAGACGATGCCGGCGTCGCCCGGGTGTTCGCTGCGGATGAAGCGCAGCAGTTGCTCGCGCGCGCTGCCGCCGCGCCCAGTATCCGCCTGTGCGATGCGGTAGCGGATGTTGGGGCGGTCGAAGCCGCTGATGAAGATGCGCGCGTTTTCGAGGCCGAGGCGCGCGATGATCTCGCGCCGCGTGGGTTCGTCCGCCGTGGCGGTGAGTGCGATGCGCGGGATGTCTGGGAAGCGTTCGTGCAGCACCGAGAGCTGGATGTACTCGGGGCGGAAGTCGTGGCCCCACTGCGAGACGCAGTGCGCCTCGTCGATGGCAAACAGCGCAATGTTCGACCGCGCCAGCAGGTCGAGCGTGCGCTCGGTCATCAGGCGCTCGGGCGCGACGTAGAGCAGGTCGAGTTCGCCGCGCAGGAGTTGCTGCTCGACCACACGCGCCGTGGCGGCATCGAGCGTGGAATTCAGAAATGCCGCACGCACGCCAGCCTGTTTCAGCGCCGCCACCTGGTCCTGCATGAGCGAAATCAGCGGCGAGATCACGACGCCGGCGCCCGGGCGCACGATGGACGGAATCTGGAAGCAGAGCGACTTGCCGCCGCCGGTGGGCATGAGCACCAGCGCATCGCTGCCCGCCATGAGGGCGCGGATGACCTCGTCCTGCGGCGCGCGGAAGCGTTCGTAGCCGAAGACGGTGCGGAGAATGTGGAGGGGCTGGTCTTGCATAAAGTCAGGGGCTAGAGACTAGGGGCTAGGGGTAAGGCGAAGCAGCATCTTACGTCTTACCCTTCACTCGCAACAGGGTAATCACCCGCGCAGCCAGACATACAGGCCCGCCGCGAGCGCAGCAGTCCCCGCGAGTGAGCCTCTCCAGTGGCGCTGCAAAAAGGTCTTGAGCACGAAGTAGGCATTGGGCTCGATCTGCACATGGCATTCCGGCCAGCTAAAGTGGAGTGTCTCTTCGCTGCTCGGAATCTTGAGGGACAGGTCAAGATCAAGCGCGAGCGAGCGGCTGCCGGCCTTGAGCGGCACAATCTCCCAGGCCCATTGCATGTCAGGGTTGGCCAGGCCCTGTTCGGCGGCGGCGAGCGGCGTGACGCTGAAGCCGTCACCGGAAAGCCGCGCGCCAAGGTGTGCGCCGATCTTGAGCGTGGTCACCTTGGCGTGGCCTTGGTTGAGGGCGCGGGTAATGGGTGCAACGATGTTCTGTGTCAGCACCAGCTCCAGCCGCGCCGGCTCGCCCACCTGAAGGTCGCGCGGCGCGATGAAACGCACGTCCTCCAGGCTGAGGTGGCCAAGTTCGCGCCGCATGATGAGGGCCGAGTCCGGCAGCGCGTGCGCCAGATTGCCGTGCAGGCTACTGACCGCTGACAGCCGCGGCTCCGGGTCGCGATGGCGCAACCGGGCGGAAAAGGCCGGCCCATCCTCGCGCACGGGCCGGTCGCGCATCTCATCGGCATGGCTCTTGCCACGGATGCTTTTTACCATCAACCCCTTCATTACCACCACATAAAAGAGCAGGTCGGCGAAGATGCAAAGAATGATGACGACGACAAGGCCTTTAACATCCATAGGTTTATTTCCAGCGGGCCTGGGGCGGCGACCGTTCCCGCGCACGGGCACAGCTTTCGGACGCGAACCCGTAATCAGTGCTACGGCCTGCTTGCGGGGGTGAATATCTCGTGGCATAATTTTACGAGGTTTTGAACTGGCACGAAAGCATTACTGGGCAACGGAGGTGTAGCTTGTTTGACTTATCGGTAAATTTGGCCAAAGACTCAGTCGAGTACAGCACGGGTGATGTGCTCGCAATGTACGGTATTATTCTGGCTGTGGTGTTGACGATACTCGTCGTCGCGTTCAAGTCGGCGACCAAAAATAAATCCTGAATTGCCAGGCGCTTGCGCCGGCACGCCGGGTAGCCTCGCACACCACGGATCGGGTGCCCCATAACTGGCGGCGCGTGCAGGTGGTGCGAAGGTGCGAAGGTGCGGTGGTGTGGGGCGCGAGTGTCCAAATAATAATCTTGTCTTAAAAATTGGGAGGATAGTTTATATGCGTCGGTTTCTTGCAGCATTATTTGTGGCGCTGTCGCTGTGTGGGGTAACACCTGTATTGGCGGAAGATCAAGCCGCAGCACCTACGCCTCAGCCGATGCCCACCGGTGTGCTCAAGCTGGTAGGCAACATAGAGGCTGGCAAGAAGATTTTCAACGAAGGCAAGGGCGAGGCCCCGCCTTGCATGTCCTGCCACGGCGAGACAGGTTTGGGTGATGACAACATGGGCACCCCGCGCCTGGCCGGGCAAGGCTTTGTCTATCTCAGAAAGCAGTTGTACGAATTTGCTACCGACCACCGCACTGACACCACCATGGGTGTGATGAATGGCGTCGCCAAGGCCCTCTCCGATCAGGACAAGGCGGACATCTCCGCCTACGAGTCCAGCCAGCATCAGGGCGCCCTCGCTGCCGCCTCTAACCTGGAAGAGGTCAAGGCTGCGGGTACCGTACCGGTGGGCGAGCGTCACCTCGGCAAGGGCATCGTACTCTATGGCATTCCGGAGCAGGGCGTGCCCGCATGCAGTAGTTGCCATCAGTACAATGGCCGTGGTGCCCTGCCGGTTTTCCCTACCATCGGCGGACAGCGTTACGTCTATCTGGTGAATCAGCTGAGGAAATGGAAGGATGGCAGCCGCGCCAACGATCCGCTAGGCGCGATGCGCGCCGTGGCGGGCAAGATGAAGGATGAGGACATCTACAATGTCGCCGCCTACCTCACCAGCGCGCCGGCTGTTTCCGGCGGCAACTCACGCGAGCCGCACCAGTTGCAGCCTGCGGCAGCAGGGGCGTCGGCACACTGACCGAACTTGGCTGGCCTAATAGTTGTCCCATAAAGGGCGGGTTCACCGCCCTTTACTCAGGAGTCACTAATGTAAGGCTACATTACTTTAGTGGTGTGACTCCTGAGTAAACACCCTGTTTACTCTACCCCCACCCTGTCCCGCCCCCTAAACAGGGGGCGGGGATGTGGCGGCAAGCGTGGTTTTCTTTGTTGGGTTCAATCAGTATCTTTACAAGTTAACTCAAGTTATTTTCTGCGGTAGACATCGATGCAACGCAAGCAATCACTCAAGCCCGGCGAAAAGGTGCTGTTTGCCGTGTTTGGCGCATTCCTGGTGCTCGCACTCGTCGGCCTGGTGGTCATGGAGGTGGTGCGTGCCCATATGTCGGAGCCGATGTTCGCAGCGCGCTCGTCATTCGATCTTGGTGTCGCAGGCCAGCGCGGCTCTAAATTGTTTCGTGAGGCCGGCTGCACCGCCTGCCACCGCGCCATGCGTAACGGCACCAATCACGGCATCTCGCTCGATGGCATCGGCTCGCGCCGCAGCCGTGAATGGCTGGAGGACTTTCTGAAAAATCCGGAAGCGGTGTACGAGACGGCCACGGTAGATCATGGCGCTGCGCCCAAGGAGGCGGCCCGGATAAGCGCACTGCCCCCGGCCACCCTGCACGACATCGCCGTGTTCCTGTCCGAACTCAAGGCCGAACAAGGCTCCGCCATGTCGCGCGTGCCGCCCAAAGAGGCCGCCAATTCTGGTTTCGTGCAGGGCATGGCAAATTTCTGGGCACCTGAGCCGTGGAAGGCCGGTGCCGCAGAGAGGCGCCAAAAATCGGCACACGCAGATGCAGCAATACAGCAAGGAGCGCAGCGTGAGTGAGGAGTTCGGACAGGATATTCAATACCGGCGTTACATCTTGTGGTTTGTGACGGCCTGTGTGATTTACAGCATCATCGGATTTTCATGGGGCGTGATCGTCGGCATGCTGCCCGACCTGCGCGCCTTCATCAACCAGCGGCCGCACGCGCACCTCATCATGCTCGGGCACGGTCACATCAATCTGCTGGGTTGGGTGGAGATGGCGATCTTCGCGGCGGCGTATTATATCGTCCCGCGTGTGGTGCGGCGCAATATCTACAGCCTGCGCCTGGTCAATGTCCATTTCTGGATACACAACTTCGGTCTGCTCGGCATGGTGGCGTCGTTTGTGCTGGCGGGCAGCCTGGGCGGGCTGGCCAGCGAAACCATGGACATCGACGAGGTGAATAAAATCGTGCGCCCGTTCATGATCAGCGTGGGCCTGTTTGGCAGTCTGGTGTTGCTGTCCAACATCATTTGGGCCTACAACCTGTTCCGCACCAGTTGGCGTTTCGATAAATAAATGCGTAAGCTATACATAATCACTGGCGTGATCCTCACCCTGATGCTCGGTGCCTGTGACACCGGCTCGCGCACCAAGGTGGGCATGCAGGCACCGGCGGTGGTGACCAAGACGCTGGCCGATGTCGGCGGCGACTTCGGCAAGATCACTACCTACCGCCACCCCGACGCGCGCATGTACCAGTATTCGATAGACCAGGCGCTTAAAACCGGCAAGCCTCTGGTGCTGGCCTTCGCCACGCCCGGGCACTGCACGCCGTGCGATCAGCAGTTGCAGATGTTGAAGGCGATGATCAACAAATATGGAGACCGTGTCTTGTTTCTGCACCTCGACCAATACCAGAACCCGCAGGCCTTCAAGGCCTTCGGCGTGATGGGCGACCCGTGGACCTACCTCGTCGATACGCAGGGCACAGTGCGTTACGTGCAGTCCGGGCGCGTGCTGTTCGGTGAGCTGGAGGGGGCGCTCGCCCCGCTGCTCGTGCCTGCCCCGCAGGTGGCGCAACCATGAGCACGCGTTACGTGTTGCAGCAGGATCGTGCCGGCCTGGTGTGGGATCTGCTGCTCTACGTGCCCACCGTGGGTGTGCTTGGCCTGCTCGCCGTCAAGCTCTGGTACGGCGCCAATCAGGGGGCGGCCTACGTGCTGTTTTTCATGGCCTCGTTTTTCTTCATCGCCGGCGCCAGCCGCATCCTCAAAACCCGCCTCATGCTGTTGCCTGCGGCGCCGGTGGCGCTCGAAATCCATTCCGGGCAGGTGCGTCTCGAGCTGCGTAACGGTGAGCGCATCCATCTGGTGAATGACGTGCGCTTTTACATTGACACGCAGGGCAAGTCGTTCGGGCTGTCCGGCAAAGACATGCTGGGGCGCCCGCAGCAGCACGTTTTTCATCGTGGGCAGTTCTCCGATGAAAAGGTTTACCATGAGGCCGTGCTGGCGTTGCAGCCATACAAATAGCGGCCCTTATAGGCTTCTGCGGCGGCGTTTGACGATATCCCAGCCCATATAAGCGAGGCAGGCCGCGCCGATCAGGCAGACGATCACGATCACGCTGCGCTCGGTGTCGGGGCTCACTAATCCACCGATAAACATATGCACTGAATATCCAAGAACCACCAGGCCGCCCATGGCGGCAAGACCGTAAAGTAAAAGTTCTTTCATCGTAAGAGTTGAAATTGTCCTATCACCTGGGGTAAATTAAGTATAAATATAAACTGCGGTTGCGGGGTGGGTAGGCGACCGTTAAACAGACTTATTTTTTAGCGTGGAGACTGGGATGGCAAAGCAAGTCAGCATGGTGAGGAAGTCCCTCATACTGAGCCTCGTGGTAGGCATGGTGGTGGGGATGGGTAACGGCAGCGTATTCGGCATTTACCTCATGGCCAATCTGGGCCGTGGTAATTTTGCAGAGTGGGGCGGCTGGGGTGTGCAGTCATATAACCCGATCTACTTCAATGGCTTTATGACATGGACCATGCTGGTGTTTGGCGTCGCCTTCATCTGGATATTATTGTCGGCCCTTTATGGCCATGATAAGATGTCAAAAATTCAAGAGGGCGGTGGCCATTAAGCTGTTCAATAGGCCGTTCACTGTCACGATTATACAGCCAATTCTCGCTGCAAATTTTGGGAGCACACACGATGTTAGCTAAAATAGCCGCCGTATTCAGCATGCTCGCCGCCTTCTCCAGCATGTGGCTCGCTTGGTACCTGATGATTCCCTGCATGGTGTGCGGCAAGGTGGGTAATCGCGGGCTGGTAACGCCCTGCTGCCCAGCGCCCGGCAAGAAGAAGGCCTAAGGCCTCTGCCACGCCGCATTACACTATAAAGATTTCTGAAATATAATTTGAGGCAGCTCGCATGTTGATGAAATATTTGATGGGCAAGAACGAGGACATCCCGCCAGGAACCGCCTCGATCTTTTTCTCCTTCTCGGCCATTGTCTGGTTCATTATCGGTACCGGTCTCGGTTCGTTTAATGCCGCCAAACTCGCGTTTCCTGATTGGGTCACCGGCTTTGAGTTCTTCGCCTTCGGCAAGATGCGCCAGGTGCACGTGATGGCGGTGATCTTCGGCTGGATTTCCATGGCCTTCGCCGCAGCCATGATGTACATCACCCCCGCGCTCGGCAACACCAAGCTGTGGTCGGAGAAGCTCGGCGTGTGGAGCTGCATGAACTGGAATATCGGCCTCGCGGTCGGCCTGTTCACGCTGTGGATGGGGATGACCTCCGGGCGTGAATATTCCGACTTCATCTACCCCATCGACCTGATCCTTCTGTTCGGTGTGCTGATCCCGGTGGCGCTCAATGTATGGATGACCATTGCCAAGCGCCGCACCCAGGGCATCTACACTACCAACTGGTTCTTCGCTGCCTCGATCTTCATGCTTTTGATCGTGCTGCTGGTGGGCAACCTGCCGGAGTACTTCCATCTCACCGGCCTGACCGAGGCCTATCTCACCTGGTGGAATGCGCACAACATCCTGGGCCTGTGGATTACCCCGGTGGCCGCGGCCATTGCCTACTACACCATCCCCAAGATCACCGGCAACCCGCTGTATTCGCACCGCATCGGTCACCTGCACTTCTGGTCCATCGTGATCTTCTACTCCACGCCCGCCGCGCATCACCTGATGTCCGCGCCGCTGCCGGAGTGGCTGAAGTCCTTCGCCTCGGTGGAAGGTGTGCTGATTCTGGTGCCTGCGATTGCCTTCGTGTCCAACATCCTGCTCACCTTGCAGGGCAAGTGGAACATGTTCGTGGAGAACATCGAGATACGCTTCACCGTGACCGGCGTGCTGCTCGCCATCCCGCTCAACATGCAGGGCGGCTTCCAGCAGACCCGTTCCATCAACTGGTACATTCACGGCACCGGCTGGATCGTGGCGCATGCACATCTCGCGCTGCTCGGCTTCTCTACCTTCATTGAGGTCGCCGCCGTGTACTACGGCCTGCAAGTGCTCATGAAGCGCAAGCTCTACTCCCTGGCGCTTGCCAACTTCCACTTCTGGATGCTGCTCATCGGTTTCTCGATCTACTGGATCGCCATGACCATCGCCGGCCTGATTCAGGGCGCGGGCAAGATTTACGAAGTGCCGTACATCGACATCGTGGTGGCGGAGCATCCGTACATGATCGCGCGCTGGTTCGGTGGCACACTGGTGTTCCTCGGCAACTGCGTGTGGCTGTACAACATGTACATGACTGCGCGTGAAGGTACCCCGGTACCTGCGGGCCGCATGGTGCATGAACTGGCCTACGAGCGTTAATTCTGTAGAAATTTAAGGGAGCTTAACGTGGCTTTTAGAGAATATCGAATCGGCGCCGTGATGTTCGGCGCAGCACTCAGCTTGTCCATGTTCATCACGCTGGTGGTGCCGAGCTTTAACATCTTCTCCGTCGGTTCCACGGCGCTTGCCCTGGAGAAGCAGTTGACCTACGGCTTCAACAGCGGCTGGAACCCGGATGATATGTTCCTGACCGGCGCCAACAAACCGCTCAAGGTTCTGCTAAAGCAGGATCCGCAGACGGACGCCGTGATGGAGCCGGTGCATGCCTACGTGTTCCCTGCCAACGCGCGCTTTCCGAGCGGTATTCTGCACCCCAAGGTGCTGGGTGCGGGCTCTGACGTGCTGAGCGTGGAGCAGGGCAAGATCAACGAGGCCAGTGAGGCGCAGGGTGCGGTGTTCCTGGTGCGCAGCGGCGAGCACAACGGCAAGGCCTATCCGTATATCGAAAATGTCAGCGCGACACGCGGATGGAGCCCGGATGCCGTACTGAAGGTCGCTGGTGATGCCAACACGAGCCATGCAGGTGCGGGCAAGACCATCTTCGTGCGTGAGGGCTGCTGGTGGTGCCACACCCTGCTGCCCGAGCAGACGCAGGACTTCCAGTATTTCGGCGCACCGCCCTACCTGGGCGACTTCAATGGCGAGTCACCGACCACGTTCGGCTCGGATCGCAAGGCGCCCGATCTGCTGCACGTGGGTTCACGCAACTCATCGAAAGAGTGGATGATGATGCACTTTTTCAATCCGCGCCTGGTGCAGCCGCACTCGATCATGCCGCGCTTTGATTATCTGTGGGGCAAAACCGACGCCAATGGCGACCAGATCGATTACGCCGCCTGGCGCAAGGAGTTCGTCGAGTACCGCAACGGCGAGCGCGTCACGCCGCCCGAGGTGCCGAACTACCGTAGCGATAGTGAGATTCGCTATCTCATAGACTTCGTCTTGAACCTGAAGTAGTAGGAGGAGTGTCATGACTTGGAGATTTGATAATCCACTGCGTACATTGACCAGTGATGAGCAAAACAAGACCGCCATGGAAGTATGGGAAGCGGAGAGCATGGGCGGAATTATGGAAAACAATAACCGCCTGCCGCAGCCGGTCGTTTATTTGCTGGTGCTGACGATCATATCTGCCTATCTTATTACCTTCCCGTTATGGGGCCAGCGTCCCACCGCCGCCATCTACGAAGAGTTTGTGGCAACGATGGACAGCCCGGAGGTGCAGGCGCTGCCGAACGACGCTGCACAAATGGACTATATGGTGAAGAAGGCGAGTGAAAGTGGCTCAAAATATGCCACGCCACACATCAATCACCCCATCAGCATGGATGATCTGCGTACCATCCGGCCCCAGATAGAGGCGCTCAAGGCGCAAGGTGTGGTGCTGGATGACTACACTGTAGTAGGCAACAAGGTGGTGCTGGCCAATTTCGAAGGCAATCTGCGCGCTGACGGTACCCAGGTGCGGCAGCAACCGTGGTGGGATATAGGCTACACTATCGATATCTTCTACGTGATCTATTTCTGTTTCGCGGTGATGATCGTGGTGAAGCGCCTGCCCCCCAACACCGTACAGCCGCGCCACGGCAATGAGCGTATGCTGAGCGACGCCGAGATTGCCGAACTGAGCGTGCATGGCCAAAAGAGGAGAGTAGCATGATAGATATCGACAACCCGCCGCTGGTTCTGGCCGGAGTAACATTGGTAGCTTTGCTGGTGCCGGTGCTGTACAACTTTATCGTTGACCGCTACGCACCCAATCTCTACAAAAAGAAGAAGTAGCGGGCGGCGATTCGCCGGTACTTGCCGATGTGAGACGATGCCGCTCTAACGAGCGGCATCGTCGTTTTGAGCAATAGCGCGTATAATACATTCCGTGTCCAGCCTCAGCCCAATGCAGCACACAGACACCACTGCACCAGCCGGTCATATTGCGCTGCAAGTGCAGGATCCGGTGGCCGACGATCACGGGGTGGATAGCATCTATAGCCAGCAGTTCAGCATCGGCGTATTCTTTTTCATGCTGCTGACCATCATCTTCTTTGCCAGCATTGTGATGGGATTTATGGCAGGCAAGCATGCCAAAGGATTGAAGCGCGGTGAAAAGTGGCTGTTTGCCTGGATTTTTCTCGGCATCGTAGTGGCGGTCATACTGGGCGCGCTGCAACTGCTGGGCGGTTACCTTCTTTAGGAGCGAGTTATGAATGCAGATATGTTGGTTGACGGCTGGACGATCTATCTCTGGCTGGTGGTGGGCGCGCTGATTCTGGTGGCGGTGGCGTTCGGCATCCGCTGGGCGATGCGCAATGAACAGTTCGATGAAGACATCAAGTACGTGATGTTCAACGAAAGTGACGAGGAGCGCATGGATCCGGCGGAATACGCCAAGAGCAGGGAAGTGCTGGCGCGGCAGATCAAGCGCCGCGAAGAACTGCTCAAGGAACACAAGCACAGCTAACGCCCTGCACGACACCAATCGTGATTAATTTATATCCCGCAGCTCGCTGCGGGTTCAAAGCCTTGGGGTTTCCAAAGGGGAGAAGTGCAGCCTTGTACGCTTGCGCATCCTGCTTCGCGTACAAGTCCAGGGCGAACATCCATGTCCGCCCGCTCGATGTTGCACATCTCGCCCCCTTTGGTCGCCCGCGCGGGTTCATGCCGCGCAGTGTGAAATCAAATTGATTCGCCCGCCCCGTGCGTACAGGTGAAAAATGGATATGGGGCCTCATTGCGGCCATTGCCCTGTGGGCCGTGGGCAAGACGCTCTGGCAACTCGGCACGCAGCAGGAGCCCGATCCCGGCATTCCCTTCTATAGCACCGCAACACCTGAGATCACGCGCGCGGGGTCTGATCTTTACCGCCAACTGAACTGCAAGAACTGCCACACACTCTGGACCATGCGCAACATGCTCGAGTCGGTACCGGCCCCGGCGCTGGATGGTATCGGCTCGTTGCGCGACGAGACGTGGTTTTACAATTACTTCTCCGCCCCCGATCCGCAGTCGATACTGCCCTCGCGCCTGAAGCAACAGTACCGCATGCCGTCTTATGCACACCTGCCGGAGCACGAGCGGCGCGTGCTGGCCGCCTATATGGCGGGCCTCAAGGTGCAGGACTGGTATCTGGAAGAAACGCGCAAGGCCGAGTATGAAAAACTCACCGGAAAGGATTACCGGCCCCAGGCAGCCCGCTAGGCGGTCGTCATGAAGGTCGAACCGCAACGCCACCACGCGCTGAACAGTGCAGAGCGCGCCAAACGCAAACGCTATCTGGTCGCTACCATCGTGATGTGCGTCGCGCTGGCGATGATTGGCGGCAGCGTGCACGTGATCCAGCTCGGCGCGAACCGTATGGAGGAAATGCGCAGCAAGGCCACCTACGATCTCGGCAATGAAAAATCACGCATCCGCGCAGCAGGCGAAGAGGCGGTGCGTATTGCGGGGGAGGTCGAAAGGGTGACCAATCTCTACAAACCGCTGGAAGTGGAAGAGCTGCTTACGCCGCAACAGTGGCGCGAGTTGAGTACCGTAATCCTGATTCCGGCGGGTGATTTCATCATGGGTACCGACAGCGCGCGCGCCGACGTGCAGAATCACCCCCGGCACAAGGTGACGCTGCCGGCCTACCGCATTGACAAATACCCCGTGACCAACGCCCAATACGCCCGCTTCGTGGTGGCCTCAGGACATCATCCGCCGCCGAGCTGGGGCGGCGGCAAGATTCCCAATGGCCAGGAGCTGCACCCGGTGACGCTGGTCTCGTGGCATGACGCCGCAAGATATGCCAAGTGGGCGAGCAAGCGTTTGCCCACCGAAGCGGAGTGGGAGAAGGCCGCACGCGGCACCGACGGCAGGCGCTGGCCATGGGGCGAAGTGATGGACGTGAGCCGGCTCAATACCTATTACAATGTGGGTAACACCACGCCGGTGACGCAATATCCGCAAGGTGCCAGCCCGTATGGCGTGATGGACATGGCAGGCAATGTAAGCGAGTGGACGGCGAGTGATTTGCAGCCGTATCCGGGCAGCGATGCCCCGGCGGATTTATTCAAAGGGAAAGGCGGCGTGGTTTCTTCTGCGGAAAATCGCAGCCTGAAGGTGGTGGATTTGGTCACCAACGACAAGACCTATAAGGCCATGCGCGGTGGTTCATGGAAGAGTGATCCTTTTTCCACCGCCACCTACCACCGCAATTATTCGCTGCCTTATTATGCCTCGGATTTCTTCGGCTTCCGCTGCGCGCAGGATGTGGAAGAAACCACAGGCACCACACCATGAGTAAACATATTAAAGCCTTGATCTTGGCCCTTGCGCTGGCGGTGTGCATGTTGCCGCTACAGGCCCACGCGGTGGACAGCTATCGCTATCTGCACGTCACCATCGACACGATATGGTACATTTTTCTGGTGCTGGCGCCGCTGGTGTTGGCGCCGTTTGCCGTGCTGATGTGGATATATTGGCGCCGCGCCGCACGGCAAAAGGATGAGCCAGGGCGGGATGATGAGCCGCGCTGATGTTGCGCGTTGTGTAGGTCTCGCGCTGTGTCTGTTCGCGGGGCCAAGCGTGAGCGCCATCGCCCCCAGCAGCGGCGAGCAGGTGATGCAAGGATTTATCAGCGCAGAGGCGGAAAAAAGTCGCGTCCCTGAGGCCATCGTGCAGAAGGAAAGGCACCAAGTCCTGTTCATCATGGGCGTTGCGCTGTTGATCGGCATTGCCACCACTGTGGGTCTCGGTATCGCGATGGCGGTGTACGGCAAGCCGGTATTTGTGGCGCACATGATCTCTGCAGGATTCAGTTTCACGCTCGCGATCATTCATGCGATCGTGGCCATCGTCTGGTTCTATCCATTCTGACATTTTGTTCCTCATGCGTCTGATGATACCGGCCCGTGCGTCGGCGCAGATGCCGGCGCTGTTATTGGCCCTGATTTACGCACTCTCGGGACTCACCAGCCTGGCCTACGAAGTACTGTGGGCGCGCGTGCTCGCGCTGCAGTTCGGTGTGAGCATCTTCGGCGTGGTGGCGGTGACGGCCGCCTTCATGGGCGGGCTGGGTGTGGGCAGCCTGTGGGGCATGCGCGTGAGCCGGCATACGCGCGCTCCGCTGGCGGTGTTCGCCCTGCTGGAGCTCGGCCTGGCGGCCTATGCCTTCGCATCACCTTCCTTGCTGCGGGCGCAGGAGACCATGCTGAATGCACTTGCGCCGCATACCGGCCTGACGGCTTGGTACGCGCTGCAAGGTGTGGCGGCGCTGCTGTTGCTGATGCTGCCTGCGATTGTGATGGGCGTGGGGTTTGCGCTGGCGCTCAAGGCGGCGCGCGCGGCCCAGTTGTCGCTGGGCGTGCTCTACGGGTTGAACACCTGCGGCGCGGCACTGGGCGCGCTGCTGCCGCTGTGGCTGTTGCCGCTGCTGGGCTGGACGGCGGCGTTGTACTGGATGGCAGGCGCGGGCCTCGCCGTGGGGATTGCGGCGCTGTTGCTCGCCAGTATCGTACCGCGTACATCAGATGAGGCCGCAGAAGTCTCCGTGCACCGCCCCCCGGCGCTCTCGCTCTGGGCCTACGCCGGTATTGGCGCGGGCGCGCTGATGCTGGAGATTGGCTGGACGCGTTTATACGGCATGGTGTTGCTGCGCACCGAATATGTGCTCGCCGTGCTGCTCGCGGTGTTTCTGTTCGGCATCGGCGCGGGCAGTCTGCTGGCGCGACGCATGAAGGGCGCGGTCTGGTTCAGTGTGCTGCCGCTGTGTGCGAGCGTGTTTGCCGTGCTCAGTCTGTGGTGGTTGCCGTGGCTGTCGGCCTGGGCGGAGCAGGCGCAGTTCGACAGTCTGGCGGGCGCGATCATTGCGCAGTCGCTGGTGCTGATGCTCATCACGTTACCGGTGACGCTCGCGCTCGGCGCCTGGCTGCCGCTGCTCAGCCAGCGCTACGCGCAGGGCACGCACAGCGGCCTCTGGCTCTACGGAGTGAACTCGCTCGGTGCGATGCTCGGTGCGATCATGGCCGGTGTGATACTGCTGCCACAGCTCGGCGCACCGGGCACGGTATGCGTTGCGGCACTGTTGTTGCTCGTCTGCGGCTGGGTCTGGGCCGATGCGCCGCGTGCGCGTTACGCCGTGGTGGCCGCGAGCGTGCTGGGTCTGGGGGTGCTGATGTTTCCGGTGCGCGAGTTGCCGCCGGTGGCACGCCTGTTGCCGATGGCGCAGGCCGATACACGCGATCTTTCCCGGCACGAAGATGCCATCGCCATCACGCACGTGATTGAGCGCGCCGATGGACAGCGCGTGCTGCTTACCGACCTGCAGCGCATGGAGGCCGCCAGCGACCAGGCCGCCGTCGCGGTGCAGGAAAATCAGGCGCGCCTGCCGCTGCTGTTGCACCCAGCGCCGCATTCGGTGTTGTTTCTGGGGTTGGGCACCGGCATCTCCGCCGCCGGTTCGCTGCCGTATCCTGATCTTGATCGCACGGCCGTGGAATTGTCGCAAGGCGCCATCATTGCTGCGCGCGACTGGTTTGCGCCGGTGAACGGCGGCGTGCTCGCCACCATGCGCGTAACGCGCGACGATGCGCGGCGCTTTCTGCGCGCAAACCCCGCGCACTATGATGTCATCATCGGCGACCTGTTCCACCCCGACCTCGCCGGCCACAGCGCGCTGCTGTCGGTGCAACAGTTTGAGCGTGCGCGTGCGCGTCTCGCACCCGGCGGCCTGTTCGTGCAATGGATTGCGCTCAACCAGTTCGATCCGGATGCGCTGGACACCGTACTGGAGAGTTTTCGTCATGTGTTCCCGGGCGCGGTGCTGTTTGTCGACGGGCTGCATCTTGCGCTGGTGGGCCCGCAGAACCATGTCTCCGGTGCGCCCGCTGTGCTGGCGAATCTAAACCGGCTGGCCGCAGGCGTGCAGGAGCTGGCCACCGGGGGTGAAGGGCCGTGGACTTGGCTCGGACGTTACTGGGGTGCCATCGCGCCGCGTGCGGTGCCGCTGCAGGAAGAGTGGGCGCCGCGCATTGAGTTCCGCCTGCCGCGCGCGCGCTACGGCGGCGGCGCGCATCTGGTCACGCTGCTCGACCGGATGTTGGCGGCGCGGCCAGGCCTGGAGCAGGCGGCGCGGGAATTACAGGTGGCGGAGGCAGACCGCGCGGCTTTCGAGCGTGCCTACGTCGCCACCGAACTTGCGCTGCGCGGCTGGCGCATGAGTTTACAGGGCGAGGGCGAAGACGCGCGGCTGTTGCGCCTGGCCCATGAGGCGAATCCGCGCGACCGCTGGATCGGTTTTGCGCTGGCGGACGCCATGTTCGCCACTCTGCCGCAAGCGTTGAAACAAGGTATGGATAAACGCATGGCGTTGCAGAGGGTGCTCGCGGTGCGGCCCGATCACGCCGAGGCGCTACGCGCTCTGTGGCATCTGGAGCAGGCGGCGGGCGATGCCGACGAGGCCAAACGCCTGCGCGCGCGCTTTGCCGCCGCTGCCCCGCTTGACCGTGAGCTGCGCGCCGGGAAATAGCACTTCACGCACACAATCTTGTCGAACCGGGTGGGCAGGCCTGCGCCCGTCGCAACCACACTCCTATGTTAAAATTGATGCCATGAGTACAGGTGCTAAAGAGGCCCTAAGCCGTATCAAGGTGACGGTGGAGACCGGCCACGCAGTATCGAGCGGTGCGGTGCTACAGCGCCGGCGGCGTGCGGTGCAGCTCGGCACGCTGGTGCTCGCCGTGCTGATTCCGGTGAGCGGGCTGTTGCGCATCGACCCGGCAGCGGCGACCTTCGTGGTGCTCGGGCGTCAAATCTGGTTTTCCGACTTTGCGCTGATGGCGGGCTTCTGGCTGGCGCTGGCGAGCGCGCTGATCATCACCTACTCCACGCTCGGCACCGCCTTTTGCGGCTGGTCGTGCCCGCAGAATACATTGTCCGAGTGGGCTGACCGCATGACGAAGAAATTTCTCGGCCGGCGTGCCGAGGTGAGTCTTGAGGGCGTAGCGTTACGTGTCTCGGCAGGCAAGCAAAAATGGATGAGCTGGGCGCTGCTCGGCGGTTTGTTTCTCGCGGCATCCATGGGGCTTGCGCTCATCCCGCTGTTTTATTTTTATCCGCCGGAGGTGGTGTGGTCGTTCATTACGTTTCGGCATGACATGCGTCTTGCACCATCGCTGTACTGGATTTACACCATATTCGTGCTCATCGTATTCGTCGATGTCGCGGTGGTGCGTCATTTCTTCTGCCGCTTCATGTGCATCTACCGCGTGTGGCAGCATTCGTTCAAGACGCGCCACACGCTGCATATCGCCTATGACGCCACACGCGGCGAACAATGCGCCGCGTGCAATTACTGCGTCACGGTGTGTCCGGTGGACATCGACCCGCGCAACACCACCACCTTCGACAGTTGCATCAATTGCGGCTTGTGCGTCAGCGCGTGCGACTCGCTGCAATTTCCCAAGAATGAGTCCGGCCTGCTGTTTTTTGAACTCGGCGAACGCAAGTTGCCGCTGTCCGTGGGCCGTATGCTGGGCGCGGGTGCACGGCTGAAAAATAATCTGGGCACACTGAGGGGCCGCATCGTCTGGGTGGCGCCGGTGACTGTGATCGGCCTCGTGATGTTCGGCTGGGGCATCGTACACTATCAGCCCCATCACCTTTCAGTGTACCGTGCCGACATCGCCCATGGGGCGGCGATACACGATTACCGCATCGAGCTGTCCAACAAGTTGTATCGTCCCGACCTGCTCAAGGTGAGCGTAAGCGGTTTGGCCGCGGATCGCTACCGGCTTTCCGCGCGCGAGGCCGTGTTCAGCACTGCCGGGCGTCAGAGCCTGATGCTGCACATCAATGATCTGCCGCGGGGACTCTACACCCTGATGGTGCAGGCGGAGTCGAGCAACGGTTGGCACACACGTTATCGCGTGCAGCATTATGCAGGAGGTACTCCATGAGCGACACGAACAAGACACCTGCCGCAGGCGACAAACCCCCGCCCTGGGGCGAGGAGTCGCCCGACCACTTCGGCTATGCGAGCGACGAGGAGCGGCGCACCAGGCGCGGCCTGGAAGACTGGGAGCTGGTGGAAAAAATTCCGGAGTCACAGCGCAAGGTACCGTACTGGTTTATCGCCGTGGTGGTGGTGGTGACGCTGATCGCTGTGGGTCTGAGCTTTCCGTTCTGGGGTGACCGCCCCGGGTATGAGCGCGCGTGGTTTGATTGGGGCTTTGCGGCGGCATTGGTGTGGATTGTGCTGGGGTTTACGTTTGTCTACTACATGGTCAATCTGTATGGCACGGAGCGCGGCGGCCGGCTGGACAGCGATAAGGAAAAAAATAAAAACGAGCATACTGACAAGAGCCAGCGCGATGACTGATACCTCTCGCTATGGCATCGCCGCCGTGTTGTGCGTGCTGCTGTTCGCCTGCGGCGCGGAGCGGTCGCGGCTGCCAACGCAGGAGTGGCAAGATGTCGTCGTCGGGGTAGAAACACGTCCCGCGCCAGTGGTCGTCGGCATGAACGAGTTTCTCGTCTCGGCGACGCGCACGACAGGCGGGGCGGGGCATGATCTGCTGGTGTTCATCCGCATGCACGAGAGCGAGCCGTGGACGCAATCGATTCAGGACGGCCGCACCGGCATATATCGCCGCGCCATTGCAGTGGGTGCTGTGCCGCAAACATTGCAGGTGCGGGTAAAGCGTGCCGGGGAGGAAACGGTACTGATGTTTCCGTTGCATTAGCAGAGAGGTTTTATAATTCATACCCCGCAGTTTGCTGCGGGCTCAAAGCCTTGGGGTTTCCAAAAGGGAGAAGTGCAGGGCCCCCTCGCTACGCTCTCCCCCTTTGGTCGCCCGCGCGGTTTTATATCGCGCGGTGCGAAATCAAATGGGTCGCGCCGCGATACGTTTCTGTAGCGCCGGGCTCTCCACCCAGTGACGCAGCAACAGGATTTTATCGCCGCCGCGCTCGGATGCGCAGTGCGGGCAGGTGAGGTGGCTGAGGTACAATTCCAGCGGCCTGCGGCCCAGATTTACGAGCTCGCTCTGCATCTGTTTTACGCTGCGTGAAATGTCCGCGATGCTGCCGTGATGCAGAAAACCGCGCACCTGCAACGGTGCGGGAAGATACGTGAGTCCATGCGCAGGCGAGATAGCCGGTTCCAGCAGGCGCAGAAGTTTTCCCCGCAGCAGTCCTGTGCGAATCAGCACCAGTCCCGGCCAGCGTTCCTGGAGGTGGAGCCGCTCCAGCGTCTGGCGCTGGCGTTCCGCGCGCAGTTCGTAGCCGATGGGCATGTGCAGAAACATCGGCGCCGGCACCTCATGCACCAGTTCACCGCCGAGGCCGATGTCCTGCTGATGCCAGCCGGGAAAGCTGGCGGGGCAGCCGCACTCCAGTCTCATCCGCGTGTTTTGTAAAAGTTTCTCAGGGTGAGGAAGATGTTGGCGAAGTAACACCAGAAGCCGATACCCATCGCGGTGGAAACCGTTGCGATGATCGGGGAGTAGTAGCGGTGTACATCCGCTATGGCGGCGGGATGGGTGAGCAACAGGTGGCCTTCCCAGATGCCGAATGTGAGCAGGGTGGAGTAAAAGCCGGTCACGCCGAGCGTGATCCACCAGAAGGTGTGCCCCACCAGGCGCTGCGAATACAGCGGGCGCTGGGTGAGGATCGGCAACAGGTAATAGCTCACGGCCATGACGAGCAGCACCACGCCGCCGACCATGTTGATATGCGCATGCGCGAGCGGGTCGATCATGCGTCCCGGGCCGCCATAAGGGCTGCCGATGGAGTCGAGCCAGGCGCGGATCGGATGCGTGACCTGCAATACGCCATGCACCGTGCCCACGAAGAAAAACGTGGTCGACATCATGACGAACTTGATGAGTGGGTGGCGTGGAGTGGGCATGGACTGCGGAACCGGTTATAGGGCTTGCGCCCGTTGAGACAGAACCCCGTCCGGAATCAGGCGGCGGGGCGGCAACGACAACACAGGGGTGCGGAAATCTGTACCCCTGTGCACAAGGCCGGCTATTACTTGGCGAGATTGCGCAGCGCAATATTGGTGAGCGCAATAGCGACCAGAATGCCGCCGATGAAAATGACGATGGGGATGAGCAGTGTGGCTGACATAAGGGTCTCCTGAGGTCTGATATTCGGCCATGGTTCTTGCGTGCAGCGTGCGCTAGTATAGCCGCCCGGCGCCTTTCCGGGCAAGTCGTACCGCCAGCCCCCTGATTCACACCCATAAAAAAACGGGGCTTGCGCCCCGTTTTTCGTGCCATCAACAACCCGCGCCTGAAGTATCAGGCACGGGCCCGGTCATTGCCGCTGCGACGGCCATCAGGGCGCCCGGAGGCGCTCTTGAAGTGATGGCCGGTCTTGTTGCCGCGCCCCTTGGCGAAACCCGGCTTAAAGCCGCCGCCCTTGCCGGCGGCAGGCTTTTGACCCCTGCCCTGACCGCGTTGCGGACCGGGCCGTGACGCCCTGGATTCCGGCACGCTGGGCTCAAGGCCGGGCAGCACCTGCCGCTCCAGCCGGTTGCCCGTGAGGCGCTCAATACCCGCGAGCTTGCCCCAGTCCTGCGGACCCACCAGTGACGCAGCGGTGCCAAAGGCCCCGGCGCGGCCGGTACGGCCGATGCGGTGCACGTAATCCTCGGCCACCATGGGCAGGTCGAAGTTGATGACGTGGCTCACGCCCTTGATGTCCAGACCGCGGGCGGCGACATCAGTGGCCACCAGCACCTTGACCGAGCCCAGTCTTAGCCGCTGCACGGTACGGTTGCGCGCGCCCTGCTGCATGTCGCCATGCAACGCGGCGCAGGCGTGGCCGTCGGCCGCCAGCGAGTGAGCCAGCTCTTCCGCCGAGCGTTTGGTGGCGGTGAAGACGATGGCCTGGTTGAGCTCCTTGGTGCACAGGATGTGGTCCAGAATGCGGCGTTTGTGGCGGATGTCGTCCGCCTGGTGCATGCGCTGCGTGATCAGGGCATGCTGCTCCTGCGCGCGCGCCACCTGGATGCGGGCCGGGTCTTTCAGCAGCCGCTGAGCCAGCCCGAACACCTTGCCTTCCAAGGTGGCGGAAAACAGCAACGTCTGACGATCCGCCGGCGTGGCTTTGCTGATTTGCTCCACGGGCTCGATAAAGCCCATGTCCAGCATGCGATCCGCCTCGTCCAGTATCAGCAACTCGATGCGCGAGAAATCCACGCGGCCACGCTCCATGTGGTCGATCAGACGGCCGGGGGTTGCGACCAGAATGTCCAGATTTTCACGCAGCATGCGTTCCTGCGCGGGATAGGGCGCGCCGCCGACGATGGCGCCCATGCGCAGTTGCACAAACTTGCCGTAGCGCTTGACGGCCTCCAGCACCTGCGCCGCAAGTTCGCGGGTAGGTGTCAGAACCAGCACGCGCGGGCCACGGCCCTTGCGCTGAGTCGGCGTGAGCAGGCGCTGCAGGGCGGGCAGAACGAAGGCCGCCGTCTTGCCGGTGCCGGTCTGCGCCGAGGCCATCAAGTCACGGCCTGACAGGGCCACCGGAATCGCCTGGCTCTGAATCTCTGTGGGAATGGTGTAGCCGCTGGCCTCGATGGCGCGCAGCAGCTTTGAATCAAGATTTAATGTTTGAAATGGCAAAATAGTATCCTCATCCGCAGTCCACGTGCGGATTTAAAATAAATAAACCGAATTCTTAACAGCAGATTGCACTGATGGAAGCATGCGCAAGCACACGACGCGCGTCTTCAAAACCAAAAAGACGTCGCCGTCACCCGCATATCTGGGCGTAAACTGTTAGGGGCGGGTGCCGCTGTGGCTGGGGCTAACCGCCAGGTTCCTTGGTACGTCGCTAATCAGGAAGCCTGCGGCAAAAACCGGAGAGAGATCAGAAACGCGTATATGTAATGCACTGGTACTGCGCGCAGTATACACAAGATCCGCCGGATATGCGAGCGCGGGATGCTGTGGCGCAAAGATACGAAGAATTAACGTGATTTGGCCGCGAGCGCGGCGCGCACGCTTTCGTGCACAAACTCCGATACGTCGCCGCCCAGTGCCGCGATCTCGCGCACCAGACTGGAGGAGATGTAGGCGTATTGTTCCGCCGGTGTGAGGAACAAGGTTTCCACCTGCGGCGCGAGGCGGCGGTTCATGCCGGCCAGTTGAAACTCATGCTCGAAATCCGACACCGCGCGCAGGCCGCGCAGAATCACCTGAGCACCGCGCGTCTTGGCATAATCGACAAGCAGGGTGTCGAAACCGCATACCTCGACGTTTTTGAGGTCAGCCAATACGAGACGCGCGAGTCGAATGCGCTCATCCAGCATAAACGCAGGCTTCTTCGCAGGATTGGCCGCCACTGCAACGATCACCTTGTCGAACAGGCGCGCCGCGCGCTGCACCAGATCACTGTGACCGTGCGTGATGGGGTCGAAGGTGCCGGGGTAGATCGAGGTAATGCCCATGAACGCTTCCCGCCGTTTTTATTGCAACAGCTTATCATAACGCCCTGCAGCGCAGACACCAAGCTCAGCGCAATGGGGTTGCCGCTAATGTTTAACGCTGTGCCAGATGATAACTGACCTGCCCCGATTTTTTGCTGCGGGTGATGTGCCAATTGTGCGGCAGACCGGATAATGGCTGATCACTTTCCGTCTCGATATAAATGCGCGCGCCAGGGTTAAGCCAGCCGCCACGTTCCAGCAGTTCACAGCAAGGCACGACCAGATTTTGCCGGAACGGCGGATCGAGAAAGACGATGTCGAAACCTGCGCCGGGAGGATGTTGCAGATAGTGCAGTGCGTCCGCGTCCATTACCTGCGCGCCACTCGCGTGCAGCGCGGCGACGTGTTGGTGCAGGTGCGCGATCACTGTTGCATCGCTATCCACCATCACCACGCTCGCTGCGCCGCGCGACAAGGCCTCGAGTCCGAGCGCGCCGCTGCCGGCGAAGAGATCGAGGCAGCGCGTGCCCTCGATCATGGGCGCGAGCCAGTTGAACAGTGTTTCGCGTACACGGTCGGGCGTGGGGCGTAAACCTGCGATGTCCGGAAAACTCAAACGGCGGCCGCGCCACTCGCCGCCGATGATGCGCAGGCGGTTGACGCTGCGCGGTTTAGTCTTGTGACGCAGCGGCGCCGCCACCCACCACCACCGTCACCATCTGTTCCGGATTTATGCGCCGCCTGAAGGCGGCGCGGACTTGCTCAAGCGTGATCTTTTCCACGTGTCTGGAGTAGGTGTCGAGAAAGCCGAGCGGCAGATTATAAAAGCCGATCAGTGCGAGGTATTCGATCAGCTTGCTGTTGCTGTCGATGCGCAATGCAAATCCGCCGGTAATATTCTGTTTTGCTGCCTTGAGTTCCTGCGCGCTCGGCCCGTGCTCGGTGAACGTCTGCAAGGTGTCGCGCAATACCTTGAGCGCCTGTCCGGTCTGTTCGTTGCGCGTTTGCAGGCCGAGTGTAAACGGACCCGGTTCGCGCAGCGGCAGGAAATAACTGTAGGCACTGTACGACAAGCCACGCTTCTCACGCACCTCGTCGGTCAGGCGTGACACCAGCCCGCTGCCGCCGAGGATGTGATTGCCGACCAGCAGCGGGAAATAATCGGGGTCGATACGGCTTAAACCCGGCTGGCCCAGGAGCACATGCGTCTGCGCCGAGGGATGTTTGATTTGTATCATCTGCGCGCTAGCGAGATCGCCCACCTTGGGCAGTGCCGTAGCCGCTGCACCTGCGGGCAGGCCTCCGATGATGGTTTCCGCGACGGCTGCGGCCTCGTTGCGAGACAGCGCACCCACGACGGCGATGATCGCATTGCGCCCAGCGTAATAGCGTTTATGAAACGCGACCAGGTCGTCGCGCGTGAGCCTGTTCAGGCTCGCCTCGGTGCCTGCGGGTTCGGTGCCGTAAGGGTGTGCGCCGTACACGGCTTGGTAGAACGCCTTGCCGGCGATGTCGCCCGGCGACTGTTCCTGCGCGCGCAACGCAACGCGGGTGCGGTCGCGCTCGCGCTCAAATCCCGTCGCGGGGAAGCTGGGCCGTTGCACCAGCGCGGCCGCGGTGTCGAGCGCGGGCTGTAATACATCGGGCCGGCTCAGACTGCGCAGGCTCACGCTGGTCATGTCGCGACCAGCGCCGGCGCCGAAGTGTGCGCCGAGACCGGCGAAGCGATCCGCGATCTCGTCCGCGTTGAGTTCTCCCGCACCGGTGCCGGTGTGCACTTCGGCGCCGTCACTCAGCAGATTGCTGGTGAGTGCGGCGAGCCCAGGCGTGTCGCCGTCGCGCGCGCTGCCGGCGTCAAAGGCAACGCGTACGTCCACCATCGGCAATTCCGGCGCCGGCACGAAGTACACGCGTGCGCCGTTTTTTGTCTCCCAGTGTTGAATCGCGGGCGCGGCGAATGCCGTCGCATTGAACAGCAACAGGAGAACGGCAAACAGGAGTCTATGTTTAATCATGAGTTGACTATTAAGGCTGCTCCATCGTACACGTCCCCGCCCCCTGTTGAGGGGGCGGGACAGGGTGGGGGTAGAGTTAACGGGGTTTTTAAGCAGGAGACACCCCGACAGCGATGTTTCCTTACTTGGTGTCTCCTGCTTAACGGACATTGTGGCCTCCAGCGCCCGCCGCTGCGGCGCGCGGCTTGTTGGGATCGATGGGCAAGGGCTCGAGCACGGCGACCGTCAGGCGGTCGTCGATGAGATATTTGCGCGCCACCTGCTGCACCTGCTCTGCCGTCACCGCAGTGATCTTTTCCACGTAGCTGTCCATCAGGCGCCAGTCGAGGCCGACGGTTTCCAGCGTGCCGATCTGCATCGCCTGCGCGAAGATGGAGTCGCGCTGATAGATTTCATTCGCCACCACCTGGGTCTTGATGCGCGCAAGCTCAGCCTCGCTCACCGGCTCATCCTGCAGGCGCTTGATCTCGCCGCGCAGCGCCTGCTCCAGTTCGTCGATGGTGCGCCCCTGGGCAGGCGTGCCGTCAATCATGAACATGTCGGGCAGGCGCGCAGTGAGGTTGTAGCCGGCGCTGGCGTTGGCCGCGATTTTCTGGCCGCGCACCAGATGCCTGGCAAGCCGCGCGCTGTCGCCGCCGGAGAGCAGCGCCGACAGCATTTCCAGCGCATACGGTTCCCAGGAATCGCTGGCGCTTGACGATTTCAGCACCGGTGCGGGATAGCCCATGAGGAGATAGGGCAATTCCGCAGGAGCCTTCACCGTGATGCGGCGCGTGCCCATCTGTTCAGCTTCGATGTGTGGCTTGAGGGTGGGGAGTGGCGCGGGTTTCAGCGCACCGAAATATTTCCCGGCAAGTTTGAATACCGCATCCGGTTGCACGTCGCCCACAACCACCAGCGTCGCATTGTTCGGCGCATACCAGGTTTTATACCAGGCCTGAAGATCTGTCACGCGCAGATTTTCCAGGTCGCCCATCCAGCCGATCACCGGAATACGGTAGGGGTTGTTGTGAAAGGCGACCGCGGTGAATTGTTCGGCGGTCAGCGCTTCCGGGTCGTCGTCGGTGCGCATTCTGCGCTCCTCCATCACCACGCGGACCTCCTTCGCGAACTCTTCTTGCTTGAGCCGGAGGTTGCGCATGCGGTCGGCCTCGAGTTCAAAGCTCACCGCGAGACGGCCTTTTTCCAGTTGCTGAAAATAGGCGGTGTAATCGCGCCCGGTGAAGGCATTTTCGCGCCCGCCGTTTTGCGCGATGATACGAGAGAATTCGTTCGGCCCGTGTTTGCGTGTACCCTTGAACATCATGTGTTCGAGCACGTGCGAGATACCGGTGGTGCCACTGTCTTCGTAACTGGAACCCACCTTGTACCAGACCTGCGACACCACCACCGGCGCGCGGTGATCTTCCCGCACGATGAGCTTGAGGCCGTTGCTGAGGCGATATTCGTGGGTGGCGGGCGGGGTGTCTTGCGCGTAAATGCTGAATGCGGCGGCCCACAGGCACAGGCCGACTGCGATATACTTGTGCATCATGTCATCCTTGTTCCAAGACTATGAGTGATAGGATAGCGCAATAGTAGAAGCCACAGCTATGACACTGCAATCCCTGTTCGGTTTCAAAAAATCTGATACGGCGGCTGACACTGACGGCGGAATGTTCGCACGTCTGGGGGATGCGCTGCAGCGCACGCGTGGTGGCCTCACTGGCTGGCTGCGCGGCTTGCGTGCCGATGACGCTGACCTGCTGGAGACCCTGGAGGCGCGCCTGTTGTCCGCGGACGTCGGTGTGGAGGCGACGCAGGACGTGCTTGCGGCCATCAGTGTGCGTCTCGGGCGGCGTGAGCTGAGCGATGCGGCCACCCTGTCCGGCGCGTTGCGCGCAGAGCTGCTGGCCATCCTGCAGCCGTGCAGCCGCCCGCTGGTGATTGCGCGCGACACCAAGCCCTTTGTCCTGCTCATGGTGGGGGTCAACGGCGCGGGCAAGACCACCACCATCGGTAAACTCGCGCGACAATTGCAGCGTGACGGCCGCAGCGTGATGCTCGCCGCCGGTGACACGTTTCGCGCCGCCGCAGTGGAGCAGTTGCAGGTTTGGGGCGAGCGCAACCAGGTGCCGGTGATTTCGCAGCATGCAGGCGCGGATTCCGCCGCGGTGATTTTCGATGCGGTGCAGGCGGCGCGCGCACGCAATGTAGATGTGCTGATCGCCGATACCTCCGGGCGCCTGCACACGCAGGCCAACCTGATGGAGGAGTTGAAGAAGGTCAAGCGCGTCATCGCCAAGGCGGAGCCTTCCGCGCCGCACGAGGTGATGCTGGTGGTGGATGCAGGCATGGGACAGAATGCGCTGGCGCAGGCGCTGCAATTTCATCAGGCGGTGGGGCTCACCGGCATCACGCTGACCAAGCTCGACGGCACCGCAAAGGGCGGCATCATCTTCGCCATCGCAAAAAAACTCGGGGTGCCGATACGCTACATCGGCATCGGCGAGGGCATAGACGATTTGCGTGAATTCAATGTGGCGGAATTTGTAGAAGCATTATTTGAGCAAAGTGGATGATTAAGAACAGCCCAACGCAAAGACGCAAAGTCGCAAAGGACGCAGGTATAATAATTTTGCGTCTTGGCGTCTTGGCGTCTTGGCGTTGAGTTTTTATACGTAATGATCCTCTTTAATCACGTCTCCAAGCGCCACCCCGGCGGATTCGAGGCGCTGCGCGAGGTGAGCTTCGAGCTTGCGCGCGGCGAGATGGCCTACCTTACCGGTCATTCCGGCGCGGGTAAAAGCACGGTACTGCGTCTTATCGCGCTGCTTGAGCACGCCAGCTTCGGCCAGATCGCGGTGAACGGTCAGAGTCTCTCCGGCATTACTCGGCGCGGCCTGCCCAAACTGCGGCGCAGTATCGGCATGGTATTCCAGAATCACAAGCTGCTGCACGACCGCACGGTGTTTGACAACGTTGCGTTGCCGCTGGTGATCGCGGGTCTCAGCCGTGACGACACCGAGCGCCGCGTGCATGCGGCGCTCGACAAGGTCGGCCTGCTCAGCAAGGAGCGCGCCTACCCGGTGACGCTCTCCGGCGGCGAGCAGCAGCGCGTCGGCATCGCGCGCGCCGTGGTGCACAAGCCGCCGCTGCTGCTGGCCGACGAACCGACCGGAAATCTCGATCCGGAATTGTCGCGCGAGGTCATGGCGCTGTTTCAGGAGTTCAACCAGTTCGGTGTGAGCGTGCTGGTGGCCACGCACGACCTTGAGTTGATCCGCCACCTGCCGCACCGCACCCTCACCCTGAAGGACGGCCAACTGGTGGCGGACAGCCCGACACCATGATCTCGTTTTTCAAACGCCGCCGCAGTGGCGCGACACCGCGCAGCCGCACTTCCGGCCCCGCTCCCGTGGTGACGCGAGCAGCGGCCACGCGCGCGCCCACGGCCCGGCGCAGCGCTGCTTCACTGTCGCTCAGGGCCTACATAGCACAGCATGCGCAGGCGTTTACTTACAGCCTCGGCCAGTTGTGGCGCGCACCGGCGGCGACACTGATGACCGCTGCCGTGATCGGGATTGCGCTCGCGCTGCCGACGGCGCTGTATCTGGTGCTGGAGCATGCGCAGCAGGTGAGCGCGGGATGGAAGGGCGGCGCCCAGATCACGCTGTTTCTCAAGCACGAGGTCAGCGACGAGGCGGCGCGGACGCTGGCGGTGCGCTTGCGCGCGTGGCCCGCGCTGACCGGGGTGAGCGCCATTTCGCGTACCGAGGCGCTGGAGGAATTCCGCCGTCTCTCCGGTCTTGGCGCGGCGCTTGATGCGCTCGATGAAAATCCGCTGCCTGCGGTGTTGGTGCTGCATCTGGCGCCGGAACATGATGGTATGGCGCAGGAATACTCGGGGCGGTTGCTGGCAAAGGTGCGCGCGCTGCCCGAGGTGGATCTGGCCGAGTTTGACGAGCAGTGGCTCAAGCGTCTGCGCGCGATCATGGCCGTGATCGAACGCGCCGTGCAACTGCTTGCGCTGTTGCTCGCGGCGGCGGTTCTGTTCATCGTGGGCAATACGCTGCGGCTTGCGGTGCAAGGCCGCAGCGATGAAATTGAGGTCAGCAAACTCATCGGCGCCAGCGACGCCTTCATCCGGCGTCCGTTTTTATACAGCGGCATGTGGTACGGCGCCCTGGGCGGCGTGTGCGCCTGGGTTATGGTGAGTCTCGCGCTCAGGCTGCTGAACGGGCCGGTGCAGCGGCTCGCCGCGCTTTATCAAAGCGATTTCAGTTTGAGCGGCCTGAGTTTCACGCTTACACTGTTGCTGGTCTCCGCAGGCGCCATACTTGGCCTGCTGGGTGCGTGGCTGTCCGTGGGGCGGCATTTGGCGAATATCGAGCCGGCCTGATAGCTCAGACGATGGAATCCATATGACTGACGTGTCTCAGCTCATGGTGGTGGACAGCGCAAGCGTTTCGCGCGCGCTGATCGTGCGTGGCCTGCGCACCAGCATCGAGGGTGCGAAGATCACCGCCTGCGCCTCCGCCGCCGAGGCGCTCACGACGGGTGCTGCGCGGCGCGCTATATTTGCCGTCGGGGTGACGGACTATTTTGACAAGGCGCGGGGATATCCCGCACTGGCGCCGTTCATCGCCGCAATGATGCAACACCACTTCAGCCTGAAGGGGCGCGTGCTCTACGTGGAAGACAGCCCCACCAGCGCGCGGGTGATCTGTAGTCTGCTGCAAAATTATGGCCTGGGGGTCGTGCACATGCCCGACGCCGAGCAGGCGCTGGAGCTACTGCGCTCGGCGGCGCCCTTTGATCTCGTACTTACGGACTACCTTCTTACGGGCCAGATGACCGGCGGCGACCTGGTGCGTGCCATACGCGCAGAACTGCGTTATTCGCCGCAGGCCCTGCCGGTGCTGGTGATCACGGGCCAGAGTGACGGGCAGGTGCTGGCCGAGGTGCTGGAGGCCGGCAGCAATGATGTTGTGACCAAACCCATCGTTGCCGGGCCGTTCATGGCACGGGTGCGCAGCCTGTTGCTCATCCGGCAGCAGTATCAAGCCCTGCGGCGGTTACAGGAGCGGGTGTGACCCCCGCTCTAGCACAGCGCCAACCCCATTATCTGATTGAACTTTTTACCCGGTCTGGCGCTCAAATTGCAGAGTGCTAAAATGGTACCAGTATTAGACAGGGGGGTAAGTCCATGACCAGGGATTCCGAAATGCAACTGGCAGTGCCGGTCGGCAGCATCGACCACTATATCCGCGCCGCCTACAGCGTACCCATGTTGAGCGCGGGCGAGGAGCACGCGCTTGCGGTGCGCTACCAGCGCGACAACGACCTCGATGCCGCGCGCCGCCTGGTGCTGGCGCACCTGTGCTTTGTGATCTACGTCGCGCGCGGGTACAACGGCTACGGCCTGCCCCAGGCCGACCTGATCCAGGAAGGCAACATCGGCCTCATGAAGGCGGTGCGGCGCTTTGACCCGGGCATGGGCGTGCGTCTGGTGTCATTTGCCGTGCACTGGATACGCGCCGAAATGCACGAATTCATCCTGCGCAACTGGCGCATCGTCAAGGTCGCCACTACCAAGGCGCAGCGCAAACTGTTTTTCAACCTGCGCGGCGCGTCGAAGCGCCTCGGCTGGTTCAGCAACGACGAGGTGAATGCCGTCGCCAGGGATCTGGGCGTGAGCGCCAGCGATGTGCGCGAAATGGAGGCGCGCATGAGCGGCCACGATTACGCCTTCGATGCCCACGCCGACGATGACGACAGCGCGGCGCAGTTTGCGCCTGCTGCGTATCTGCCCGATCTGCGCATGGATCCGTCCACTCAGCTTGAGCAGAGCGACTGGGACGAGGACCACAGCGAACGCCTGCACGCAGCTCTCGCCAAACTCGACGAGCGCAGCCGCGATATCGTGCAGCAGCGCTGGCTGACCGACGCCAAGACCACATTGCATGAGCTGGCCGACCGCTATCAGGTGTCCGCAGAGCGCATCCGGCAACTGGAAACCAACGCGATGAAAAAATTGCAGCGCGCGCTCGTCCCGGCGGCAGGCTAACGCAGCAGTTTTTCCAGGTTCAAGCGCTGCCCCACTTGGCGCGCATCCGGCACGGGCAGGTGGGGCACCACGCCGAGCAGCGGCGCAGGGATGCGCTCTTCCAGTGCCGCAACATTCTCTTCAAGCTCCGCAAATTCCGGCGTAATAACATTCGCCACCCATCCCGCGAGAGGCACGCCATAACGTGCAATGCTGGCACAGGTGAGCAGTGCGTGATTCAGACACCCCAGCCGCATCCCCACCACCAGCACCACCGGCAAACCCAGCGCCGCCGCAAGATCGGCGCTCGTCTCGTGCTCGTTGAGCGGTACACACCAGCCGCCCACGCCTTCCACCATCACACACTCCGCCTGCGCGGCGATGGCATCAAACACCTGTTTGATGTGCGCGATCTCGATGCGCCGACCTTCACGCTGCGCGGCGAGGTGCGGCGCGATGGGCGCGGCGAACAGATACGGATTGACCACGTCATAGGCGAGCGCGACCGAGGCCTGCCGCTGTAACAGCAGGGCGTCTTCATTGCGCGGGCCTGCCGGCGTTTCGATCACGCCGGACGCCACCGGCTTCATCGCCGCCGTGCGCTGACCGGTGGCGATGAATGCGCTGAGCAGGCCCAGCGCCACCTGGGTCTTGCCGACGCCGGTGTCGGTGCCGGTAATAAAAAATCCGCGCGTCATGCTTTGCGTCCGCGCAGACTGGCGAGCGGAATCCTGATGGCGCCGTCGCTGGATTTTTTCACTCCATCGTCCTCCGCTACCCAGGCATGTCCGTATACCACCTCGTAGCTTGCGGGTAACACGCCGTCCTGGCGCCAAATGTCATAGGCTTCGCTGAGTGCGCGCAGGCGGCCCTTGCCGGTGAGGCCATGGGCGCGGCCTGCGGTGACGTTGTGCGCGCCGATGGCCTTGAGATCGCGCATGAGTGCGTAGACGTCCGGATAGGTGAGCGTGTAGCGTTCGACATCCATCACCGGGCTGACAAAGCGCGCGCGCACCAGCGCGTCGCCGACGTCATGCATGTCGAGGAAGGCGTTGACGTGATTGTGTTCATCGACATGCGCCCAGCTTGCGCGCAGTTCCTTCAGCGTGTCGGGGCCGAAGGTGGAGAACATCAGCAGTCCGCCGGGTTTGAGCACGCGGCGCAATTCGCCCAGCGTCCGGTCGGGATCGTTGCACCATTGCAGCGTGAGGTTGGAAAAGATCATGTCCACGGAGGCATCGCGCAGCGGCAGTGCATCGATGTCGCCGCAGACAAAGGGTCGTCGCCGGTCAAACCATCGATGCCAGAACAGTGTCTGGCGTTGCGCCTCGCGCAACATGTCCACGGCGATGTCGAGCGCAAGCACAGTGGCGTTTTTGTAGCGCCGTGCAAGGGCACGCGTGTGCAGGCCGGTGCCCGCGCCGGCATCGACAATCAGCGCAGGGTTGAGCCGCATGAGATCGAGGCGCTCCAGCATGCGCATACCCACCTCGCGCTGTAACAGCGCCGCATCGTCGTAGCCGCGCGCCGCGCGATTGAAGGCGCTTTGCAGTAGACGTTTGTCTAATTGATAGCGATTGTTTTGCATGCTCATTGCTGCATACTCTCATTGAGTGCGCGCAGAAATTCCGGCGCGTGGGAGAGAAAGGGCGCATGCCCCGCCCTGGGGATGACGGATAGATGCGCCTGCGGCAGATGGGCGGCGAGATAACGCTGAGCGTCCGGTGGCGTCAGCGTATCGCGTTCGCCCGCAATGACCAGCGAGGGGCAGGTGATGCCGCCTAACTCGCTACGCAGATCACTGTCACGCAGCAGCTCAAGGCCGGCAGAGAGCGCGCGCCGGTCGGGTTCGCCATACCGGAACGCGATAGCGTCGAGACGGCGCAGGGTCTGCGCGGCATGTGCGCTGCCGCGCAGCTGGAGCGCGAGAAAGCGCTTGATGCAGGAGCGATAGTCAGACGCCAGCGCGCGCACGAATTCATCCAGCGTATCTGCCGCCACGCCGTGTTCCCAGTCCGGCGCGTTCACAAACTTCGGCGTGCTCGCCACCAGCACCAATTTATTCACCCGCTCAGGGTGCTGCGCGGCAAGCTGCAGGGCGATGATGCCGCCCAGCGACCAGCCCAGCCATATCGCGTGCGGTGGCGCGGAATCCAGCAACTGTTGTGTGAGCGTGGTCAGCGAAGAGTGGCCAGACAACCATGGGCTGCGGCCATGGCCCGGCAAATCAATCCACGTGACGCGGAAATTCTCCGCCAGCGCAGCGGCGGTCTCATCCCAGACGCCGCTGTGCAGCCCCCAGCCGTGCAGCAGCACGAGGTCGGGGCCATGCCCGGCCGTTTCGCTAAACAGGTTCATGAGCGGCAGGCAGGCACGCCGCCAACGTTGCCAGCAGGCGATCCACCTGCGCCTCGCTGTGCGCGCACGAGAGCGTGATGCGCAACCGCGCCTGTCCCTGCGGCACGGTCGGCGGCCGGATGGCGTTCACGAGGATGTTGCGCGCGAACAATTTTTCGCTCAGCGCAAGCGCCTGCGCGCTGTCACCGATGAGTAAGGGCTGAATCGGTGTCGGTGACGGCATGAGCGGGAGCTTTAGCTCTGCGGCGCCGCGGGTGAAGCGCGCGATCAGTTGACGTAGCCACTCACGCCGCCAAGCTTCGGTTTGCACCAGCTTGAGACTGGCGCGCGTCGCCTCGGCGAGCGCGGGCGGCAGTGCCGTGGTGTAGACATAGCTGCGCGCCTGCTGAATCAGTGTCTCGATGAGTTCCTCGCTGCCCGCGACGAACGCGCCAAAGGTACCGAAGGCCTTGCCCAGCGTGCCCATCAGCACCGGCACGTCGTCCAAACCCAGGCCGAGATGCTCCAGTGTGCCGCCGCCGTGTGTACCGAGCACGCCCAGTCCGTGCGCATCGTCAATCATGAGCAGGGTTTTATATGTGCGCGCCAACGCCGCGAGTTGTGCCACGGGTGCGATGTCGCCGTCCATGCTGAACACGCCGTCGCTGGCGATGAGTGCTGTCTTGGTCTTGCCGCCGGCGAGTTTTTTTTCAAGCGCCGCCACGTCACCGTGCGGGTAGCGTTGCAGCCGCGCGCCGGACAACTGCGCCGCGTCGATGATCGAGGCGTGATTGAGACGGTCTTGCAGCACCGTGTCGCCGTGGCCGAGGAGTGCACCCATCACGCCGAGATTGGCCATGTAGCCGGTGGAAAATAACAGCGCGCGCGGACGTTGTGTGAAGGCGGCGAGTTCGTTTTCGAGCGCATGGTGCGCGCTGCTGTGTCCGCAGATCAAATGCGCCGCGCCGCTGCCCACGCCGTAACGCGCCGCGCCGCGCTGCATGGCCTCGATCACCTGTGGATGGTTGGCGAGGCCGAGATAATCGTTGCTGCAAAAATTGAGATAGCGTTGCCCGTCGATGACGACCTCCGGGCCTTGCGGGCTTTCAATGACGCGCCGCGTGCGGTAGAGGTGAGTGTCACGGCGGCGCGTGAGTGCGGCGCGCAGGTTTGTATTCCTCATGGGCTCATTATTTAAGGCTACACTCTCCGCCACGTTCCCGCCCCTTGTTTAGGGGGCGGGACAGGGTGGGGGTAGAGTTAACAGGGTTTTGAATCAGGCGACACCCCATAAGCAGTGCATTCTTCTTTGGTGTCGCCTGATTCAAGCCGTACACATTCCCAGTTTCTCAAGCAGCGCACGGTCGCGCTGTGTCTCGGGATTGCCGGTGGTGAGCAGCTTGTCGCCGTAGAAAATAGAATTGGCGCCGGCGAGAAAACACAGCGCCTGTACCGCCTCCGGCATCTGCTCGCGCCCGGCGGACAGGCGTATGCGGCTGTGCGGCAGCGTGATGCGCGCGGCGGCGATGGTGCGCACGAATTCGAGCGGGTCGAGTGCCTCCGTGCCGTAGAGCGGCGTGCCTTCCACCTGCACCAGATTGTTGATCGGCACGCTCTCCGGCTGCGGGTCGAGGCTGGCGAGTTGCGCGATCAGCGCGGCGCGTTCACGGCGCGACTCACCCATGCCGACGATGCCGCCGCAGCAGACGTGCAAGCCGGCGTGGCGTACCTTCTCCAGTGTATCGAGGCGGTCTTCATAATCGCGCGTGGAAATGATTGCGCCGTAAAACTCCGGCGCGGTGTCGAGATTGTGGTTGTAGTAATCGAGGCCCGCCTGCTGCAACTGCTCGGCCTGCCCCGCGCGCAGCATGCCGAGCGTGGCGCAGGTCTCCAGCCCCAGCGCGCGCACCGCCCTGACCATCTCCAGCACCGGCGCGAGGTCTTTTTCTTTCGGGCCGCGCCACGCGGCACCCATGCAGAAGCGCGTGGCGCCGTTCGCCTGCGCCGCGCGCGCGGCCTCCAGCACGGTGGCCAGCGGCAGCACGTCCTCGTTTTCCACGCCGGTGTGAAAGCGCGCCGCCTGGGGACAGTAGCCGCAATCCTCCGGACAGCCGCCGGTCTTGATCGACAGCAGCGTGGAGAGTTGCACGCTGTTGGCGTCGAAGTGTTCGCGGTGCACGCACTGCGCGCGGTAGAGCAGGTCGTTGAAGGGCAGATTCAGCAGTGCTTCAACGGCGTCTGTTTTGTTGTGCATGTGGGCTGTTACTCAGGAGACACGAAGTAAGAATATACTGTTGATGGGTGTCTCCTGAGTAAACACCCTGTTTACTCTACCCCCACCCTGTCCCACCCCCTGAATAAGGGGCGGGGACGTGTAGGAGGGTGTAGTTGTAATTGCTGGCATATAAGTAAACCAAGTTTGGATACGGCTTGCATCATAAACGCTTGCGGAGCACTGTCAACCGATGGCGCTGCATTTTATCAACAACTGGTTAAAAAACACTCATGCTTGGCTGATGCCGCCGGTGTGTGTGCTGTGCGGCCAGACGGGCGACGACGGGCAGGACCTGTGTGCGGCGTGCCGCACGGAGCTTCCGTACAACACCAGCGCCTGCGTGCGTTGTGCCCTGCCGCTGCCTGCCACCACCCACGGTGATTTGATCTGCGGCGCGTGCCAGCAGCAGGCACCGGACTATGATCGCAGCCACAGCCTGCTGCGTTACGCGCCACCGGCGGATCAGCTGATTCAGCGCCTGAAGTTCAACGCCCGGCTGCCGCTGGCACGCGTGCTGGGCGAGTTGATGGCCGTGCAGCTTGTGCAGCGCCTGCGGGCGTGGCCGGAGCGCATCATTCCCGTGCCGTTGCATCGCGCGCGTCTGCGCGAGCGCGGCTTCAATCAGGCGCTGGAGATTGCGCGCCCGATTGCACGCGCGCTCAACATCCCGCTCGACTATCGCAGCTGCGAGCGGATGCGCCACACCTCGGTGCAATCCCTGCTGCCCGCCGCCGCGCGGCGCAAAAATATCAAAGGCGCGTTCCGGGTGACACGACCGATCAAGGCGCGCCATGTGGCGATTGTGGATGACGTGATGACCACCGGGCATACGGTGCAGGAGTTCGCCGCCACGCTGCGCAAGTCCGGCGTGGAGCAGATCGACGTGTGGATAGTGGCGCGCGCCGCGCTGCGCAGTTAACTCGCCACTGCGTTTTCCGCAAACACCTCACGATACGCGACGTAGGCAGAGGCAAAGGTCAGCGGTAACAACACCAGCCAGCCGAGCGCCAAAGGAATCGTGGCGAGCAGTGCGAGCACGATATAAATCAATCCAAAGATCAGAAACGGCGCCCAGTTGGCCGCGACGGCGTAGAAGCTCGCCTTGAGCGCCGCCACGGGCTCGCGATTGGAGAGGCACACCAGCGGGATGGCGAAGGTGTAGGCCATGAACAGCGGCAGGCTCAGCAGCAACACGAGGATCAAGGCCACGATACCGCCTTGAATAACACTTGCCATCACGGCGGGCGACATCTCGCCGTGAGACAGGATGCCGCCCATCATCATGCCGCTGATGACAGTCCCGCTCACCACGACGCCGATGGCGATAACAATGACAATCTCGGCGCCGAGCAGTATCAGCCCCAGAATCAGCAGCGGCTGCAGGCGCTCGCGAAACCCGCTGAACAAGGCATCGAACGCCACCTCCTGACCGTGCTGCATGCGCTCGAGCGTGTTATACATACCGGCGATGAGCACCACAATCATAATCAAGGCGGCCAGGCCGCCCAGCAGCGGAACCAGATTCAGCGCAGCGAACATCAGCAGCGTAATCAGCGTCATGCCCACCAGCAGGCCCGGCCTGCGCATGAACAAGCGCCAGCCTTCCGTAATCCACGCTACACCGCGTTCAGCAGCAACCGTCTGATGCATCGTCGTGTCCTCCGGGTAGGTCGGATCAAGCGTAGCGGATCCGACGGGACAGTGTCGGTTCCGCCTTCGGCTTGAACCGACCTACAGGGTGATCTCAACCGCCGTCGGTGACAAGTCTGTCCTTGAAGCCCAGCGCCGCCGCAATCCCGGCGAGCAACAGGCCGAGCAGAATCAGTGACGGGCCGACATAGCCCGCCGGGCTGGCCAGCAGCGCCTGCGCCCACGGCAGGCCGAGCGCCACCGCGAGATAGAGCAGGCCCGAGTGGCCGAGCGCGCCGACGATGAACACCCAGCTGATGATCTGCTTGAACAGCAGCGGCACGGCGAGAAATCCGAGCACAAGACCGACGACAATATTCAGCAGCGCCTCCAGATTGCCGTGCGTGTGCGGCCCGCCCTTGATGGCATCGATCGGGGCCTGGCTGTTCATGCGCGCGGAGAGCGCGAGCAGCGCAGCGGTGTTGGCCTTGCCAATCTGGTCCGCCGTCATCTTTTCGAGATCGACCTCAAAGTCGTTCGCCGCCGCCACTTGCAGCGCGCTCATCTTTTCCTGTTTGGCCGCCTCGGCAACAGCAACATCGCCGGAGTAATACACGATCATCACCGGCCCCAGCGCGGCGGTGAATACGAGGTAGATAAACCCGAACACGATATTCTTTTTGCCGATCATGCGCCGCCTCCGCGAGAATGGTCCAAGAAGAATACATTAGCACGGAATGCTGGGCACCGGCAGGCGCGGGCAGCCGGGTGTTACTGGTAGTACAGCTCGCGCTGGTAGACCCACTCGCGTTCACGCAGGAAGGCGCTCACCGTGCTGTTGCCGATGGCAAAGTCGCCTGTGCCCGTAATGCCCGTGCCCTTTATGCTGGTGCTGGTGATGGTTCCTTCGTCCACCGTGACGTTGCTCCAGGTGCCTGCTCCCGGGTAAGGGGGGTCGTAGCGACGGATGACAAACTCCAGCTGATCAGTGCCGGCGTCGAGATCGTCCGTGTCGAAATTGAAGGTGGCACTGTAGCTGGCAAAGACCGCCGTAGGATCCTTGAGCGTCCAGAAGCGGTTGACGTTGCGCGCCGGGTTAATATCCGTACCGCTGATGTTGGGGTGGCCATCAGGAGAATGGGGCATCGCTGCTCCGGTCATATTGCCGGCGGTTGTTTCAGGGGCGAAAACGACCTCTATCTGCGAGTAATAATTGCTGTCGCCCACTTCGAAAGTGCAGGTGGGCGCTCCGGCGGGAATACTTTTCTTCAAATTGCCTATCACCCAACCTGTTGTTTGCGCAGCGCCGCTAACGCTGGTAGCGCAGGTGGTTGTGGTCGTCAGCATTTTTGGATAGGGGGTGGGTGGCGTCGTGCCGGTGCCGGTGGTGATTTTGCCGCTGGTAAAAGTAAGCACGCCACTGACGGTCACGTCGTCGCCGAGGGTGAGGCCGTCCGCGTTGTTCATAGTCAGGCCGCTGAAGGTCGTTGCCCCGGTAAGGGTCTGGGCGGCCGTGCCGTTGAAGGTGGTCGTGCTTCAGGCGGCAGGTGGCGCATGAGACTTGCGGTACCGGTCTCGATGCTGCGTGTGAGAAACAGCATGGACTGGCGCGTGAGGATGATGTGTCCGCCGTGCTGGGCCAGATGCAGCAGGGCGAGACCGTGGCTGTCTTCCGGCAGCAGGGCGGCGATATTGCGCAGCGCAAGCTCCGGGATGTCGATCACGGAGAGCTTCAGGCCCGCCCCGCGCAGTTGCGCGGCGTAGCCCTGTACCGTGGCCGCGCGCGCGGCTACGGCATAGATGGTGCGGGGTCGCCCCGGCGGCTGAGCGGGCAGGTCGAACACGTCGATCACGGCCTGATCCGGCGGGAAATCGATGAGATCCTTGATGCGCCAGCGGGCTGCGGCCTGAAGCTCGGCCGGCGGCACCGCCGGGGCCTCGATCAGCAACAGGCTGTAGGACTGCGCCTCCATCACCGCGCTGCACGGCGCGTTGCCGAGCCGGTACTCGCGCGCGAGGCTCGCCAAGGCCTTGTCCGGATCAACCTCGGCCAGCGGGCGGAACACGCACGACTCCAGCTCCGGGCGCGCGCCGTTGCGGCGCCGCACACGCGCCACGCTGAAGCCCGCAGGGGCGACGCTGATGCCGTTCAGCGTCTTGAGCCGCGCCGTTTGACCGAGCAGTGCAAGCAAATGAGCGCTCCCTTAATGATGATATAGGGGAAAAGTGAGATTCCTCTGTAAGTTAGCACAGCAACTTATTGTTGTAAATGATATTAGGGCCTGTTTTCTGACGCCAGCCCGTGCTTTTACGTCACGAGAAATACCAAGTCCCATACGTCGCGGCCTTCGCGTGTGGCACGCCGCTCAAACTTGGAAGGCGGCCGCGCGCCGCGCTCGGCATAGCGGTCTGCGGGACAGGCATTGGCAAATTCAGGTGCGGCGTCGAGCACCTCCAGCATCTGCACGGCGTACTCCGCCCAGTCGGTGCAGAGATGAAAGCATCCGCCGAGTTTGAGTTTTTTGGCCACCAGCGCAACGAAAGGCGGCTGCACGATGCGCCGCTTGTGATGGCGGCGTTTGGGCCACGGGTCAGGGAAGAACAGATGTACGGCGTCAAACGCAGCGTCGGGAAGGTATCGACTCAATACTTCCACCGCGTCGGCACAAATTACGCGCACGTTGCTGCTCTGCTGCTCCGCCAGCAGGCGCAACAGGTTGCCGACGCCGGGGCGGTGTACCTCGATGCCGATAAAATCCTGCTCCGGATGCGCGCGCGCCATCTCCGCCAGCGCGTCACCCATGCCGAAGCCGATCTCCAGCACGCGCGCCGCACTGCGCCCGAATAGCGTATCGAGATCGAGCGGCGCAGCGGCGAGATCGACGCCGTAGTCATTCCATAGATGGTTCAGCGCCGCACGTTGAGCGCCGGTCATGCGCCCCTGACGCAACACAAAGCTGCGGATGGGTTTCATTTAAATACAGTGGCGAGTTACGAGTTACGAGTGGCGAGAAGAAAGAGTTGAATCCTAGCCACTAGCCACTCGCTACTTGTCACTAGAAAAATGTTCCTTCGATGGGCGACGATGCGCTTGCATAGAGCCTGCGCGGCATCCGCCCCGCCCGATAGGCCTCGCGCCCGGCCTCGACCGCTTTTTTCATCGCGCTCGCCATGAGCGCGGGGTTTTTTGCCGCCGCGATGGCGGTGTTCATGAGCACGCCGTCGCAGCCGAGCTCCATGGCAATCGCGGCGTCCGACGCGGTGCCCACGCCGGCGTCGACCAGTATCGGCACCTTGGCGTTTTCGATGATGAGACGGATGTTGTAGGGATTGCGGATGCCGAGCCCGGAGCCGATGGGCGCCGCCAGCGGCATCACCGCGACACAGCCCAGCTCTTCCAGCCGTTTGGCGATGATCGGGTCGTCGGTCGTGTACACCATCACCTGGAAGCCTTCCTTGACGAGCGTTTCCGCGGCTTCCAGCGTGGCGGTGATGTCGGGAAACAGCGTCTTCTCGTCGCCCAGCACTTCAAGCTTCACCAGTGTGCGGCCGTCGAGCAGTTCGCGCGCGAGGCGGCAGGTGCGTATGGCGTCGGCGGCGGTGTAACAACCTGCGGTGTTCGGCAGAATCGTGTAGCGATCCGGCGGCAGCACGTCGAGTAGACTCGGTTCGTTCGGATGCTGGCCGATGTTGGTGCGGCGCAAGGCGACGGTGACGATCTCGGCGCCGCTCGCCTCCGTCGCGCGCCGCGTTTCTTCGAGGTCGCGGTATTTGCCGCTGCCGACCAGCAGGCGCGAGCGGTACTCAACGCCCGCGATGATGAGCGGATCGTGATTGGCGGTGGCTGCGATGTCCGGGAGCGCGCTCATATCAGTATCTCAGCAGAATTAATCATAAGTCAGCAAGTAAGACTACACTTCCCGCTGCGTCCCCGCCCCTTGTTTAGGGGGCGGGACAGGGTGGGGGTAGAGT
>JAQBXX010000035.1 GCA_027624315.1 Pseudomonadota bacterium | reverse complement strand
TGCAAAGGGGTCGCGTTAGGCTTACCCTGATTTAACGGACACTCGGAATGGGGTTTATGATAACCCAAGAGGAGTGTTCCAATGGCAGAGCGAAAGTATAAGCGGTACACGAATGAATTCAAGCGCGAGGCGGTGCGACTGGCGGAGACGTCAGACAAGCCAAAGACGCAGGTAGCGCGGGAGCTCGGCATCCGTGTGAACCAGCTGCTGAAGTGGAAGCACGAGTTGGACGCCAAGCAGGACGATGCCTTTCCCGGCAAGGGTCGGCAGGCAGGTCACGCCGGCGAACTTTCCAAGCTGCGCCGTGAGGTCGGGCGGCTGCGGCTGGAGAATGAGCTTTTAAAAAAAGCGGCGGTGTACTTTGCCAAGGCACTGCCGTGAAGTACGCGTTCATCCGAGCTCAGGCCGAGCATTATCCGGCGCGGATGCTGTGTCGGGTGCTGGGTGTTTCACCGAGCGGTTATTACGGCTGGCGTGACCGTCCCGAGAGTCCCCGGTCGCAGGCGAATCGGGTCTTATTGGTCGAGATTGAGACGATCCACGCGATGAGTGACCGTACCTATGGGTATCCGCGTGTCCACGTCGAACTCAGAGAGCGTGGCCGATCGCACGGCCGGGGCCGGATCGCGCGACTGATGCGCCAGGCCGGGCTCAAGACACGCGTGCAGGTGCTGCGCGAGCGCTCACGGCGCGGACGGACGTTTGAGCACATCGAGACCAACAAGCTCCAGCGTGACTTCTACGCCGCGCAGCCGAATCAGCGCTGGGTGTCCGACATTACCCACATCCCGACCGGTGAAGGGTGGTTGTACCTGGCGACGATCATGGACCTGTACTCCCGGGCGATTGTGGGCTGGGCGATGGACAGCCGTCCCGCGCAGGCCCTGACGATCGGAGCGCTCACGATGGCCTTGTGGCGACGTGGCCGGGTCAAGGGCCTGCTGCTGCATTCCGACCAGGGTGCGCAATACCGGGCGGCGGATTATCATGCGCTGATGCAGGCCAACGGCATTGAGTGCAGCATGAGCCGGAAAGGCAACTGCTGGGATAATGCCGCGATGGAGAGCTTCTTCCACACGCTCAAGACCGAACGCACGCATCATTATCACTATCGTGCACGGGACGAAGCCCGGCAGAGTGTGTTTGAATACATCGAGATGTTTTACAACACCCGGCGGCGACACTCGTATCTGAACTATATGTCACCGCTGGACTATGAAAAGTACCACAATGCGCCCTAACTGGGTGTCCGTTTTATCGGGGTAAGATCAGAGGAGATGGACGACATCTACCAGATTCCGCGCCAGTATCCGAAGGGCAAGTATCTGCTCGTGTTCGACCCGCTCGACGGCTCGTCCAACATCGACGTGAACATTTCGGTGGGCACCATCTTCTCGATTCTGCGCTCGCCCAAAGGCATGTCGCAAGAGGCCGTAACTGCGCGCGACTTCCTGCAGGCCGGCGCGAAGCAGGTATGCGCGGGTTACCACTCTACGGCCCCTCCACCATGATCGTGCTCACCAGCGGCCACGGCGTGAACGGCTTCACGCTCGACCAGAACATCGGCGAGTTCATCCTCACGCATCCCGGCATGAAAATTCCCGCTGACAGCCACGAGTTCGCCATCAACGCCTCCAACGAGCGCTTCTGGGAAGCGCCGGTGCAGCGTTACGTGGATGAGTGTCTGGCCGGCGTGGAAGGCCCGCGCAAGAAGAATTTCAACATGCGCTGGATCGCGTCGATGGTGGCCGAGGTGCACCGCATCCTGATCCGCGGCGGCGTGTTCATGTACCCGAAGGATACCAAAGACCCCGGCAAGGCGGGCAAACTGCGCCTCATGTACGAGGCCAATCCGATGTCATTCATCGTGGAGCAGGCGGGCGGCGTGAGCACCACCGGGCTCGAACGCATCCTGGACATGCAGCCCGCCGATCTGCACCAGCGCGTGCCGGTGATCCTCGGCTCCAAGAACGAAGTCGACCGGATTATTGCCTACCACCAGAGTAGTTAGTGGCGCACACCTGGAGATGAAGCCTCATCTCCAGGTCTTTCCATCTCCTCCCACCGCGCATAGGCTGCACGCAGGGCTTTGCCGGCGTCCTCAAGCTGCTGCGTGGCGGCGAGGAAGGCCGCCTTGTCACGCTGATAAAAGTCGGGCTGCGCCAACAGGGCGGTCAGGTGTTTCTGCTCGGCCTCCAGCGCCTCGATGCGCGCGTGTACACTTTCCAGTTCGCGCTGCTCCTTGTAGCTGGCCTTGCGTGGTGCTGCCTTCGCCTGCTCCTTTGCGCTTGGCTTTTTCACTGGCGCCGGTAACGACGCCGCAGACGGGGCCTGCTGTTTGCTCTGGCGCTGCCAGTCTGCATAGCCGCCGACGTATTCCGCTATCCTCCCCTCGCCTTCAAACACCAACACACTGGTCACCACATTGTCCAGAAAGGTACGGTCGTGGCTGACCAGGAGCAGCGTCCCCGCATAGGAGGCGAGCAGCTCTTCGAGCAATTCCAGTGTCTCGATGTCGAGGTCGTTGGTCGGCTCGTCCATCACCAAGAGATTGGCGGGTTGCGTAAACAACCGCGCCAGCAGCAGCCGGTTGCATTCGCCGCCGGAGAGCGACTTGACCGGTGAACGGGCACGGGCGGGAGAGAAAAGAAAATCCTGCATATAGCTGATGACGTGTCGTGATACGCCGTTGATGGTCACCATGTCGCCGCCGAGCGACAGGTTATCGATCACCGTGCGTTCAGGATCGAGCTGGGCGCGCAACTGATCGAAGTAGGCGACTTGCAGCTTGGTGCCATGGCGCACGCTTCCGCTGTCGGGTGGAATCTCATCGAGCAGCAATTTGAGCAAGGTGGTCTTGCCCGCTCCGTTCGGGCCGATCAGGCCCACGCGATCACCGCGCATGATACGTGTGGAAAAATTACTGACCACCGCTTTGCCGTCATAGGATTTGCAGACATCCTCCATCTCGATCACCAGCTTGCCGGAGAGCGCGCCGCTGTCCAGCGCGATGCGCGCCTGCCCCGGTTGGGTACGGCGGCGTGCGCGCTCCTCGCGCAGGGTATAAAGGCCGCGCACGCGGCCTTCGTTGCGCGTGCGCCGCGCCTGAATCCCTTTGCGTATCCAGACCTCCTCTTGCGCGAGCCGCTTGTCAAACTTGGCGGCGTGATCCACCTCGACGGCGAGCATCTCCTGCTTCTTTTGCAGATAGTGCCGGTAATCGCCCGGCCAGGAAGTGAGTTGTCCGCGGTCAAGCTCAATGATGCGGGTGGCGAGACGCTGGAGCAGGCTGCGATCGTGGGTGATGAACAGCAGACCGCCGTTGAAATTCAGCAGCAACTCTTCCAGCCAGGTGATCGCCGCAATGTCCAGATGATTGGTCGGCTCATCCAGCAACAACAGGTCCGGCTCGGAGACCAGCGCCTGCGCGAGGGCGACGCGCCGCTTCCAGCCGCCGGAGAGTTCGCCGACGAGTTTGTCGGCGGGCAATTCCAGACGGCTGAGGACCGTGTCGATGCGCTGCTGAAAGCGCCAGCCGTCACGGATTTCAAGCTGGTGTTGCAGATCGTGCAGATGCTGCAACTGCGCATCCGTGGGATTGTGATCGAGCAGCGCCAGGGTGCGGCGGTAATCGCTCAGCACCGCGGCGAGATCGCCCAGACCCTCGGCGACGGTATCGAACACCGTGCGCTCCTCCGCCAGCGCCAGGTCCTGGGCCAGCCTGCCGATGCGCAATCCCGGCTGCCGCCACACCACGCCGTCATCGGGCAAGATCGTACCGGCGATGATCTGCATCAGTGTGGATTTTCCGGTGCCGTTGCGACCGACGAGACAGACGCGCTCGCCGGGCTCGATGATGAGATCGGTGTGATCGAGCAGCGCGTGATGACCAAAGGTGGTGGAGACTTTATCGAGACTGATGAGAGGCATGTATGTAATTTCTCTTGGGTGTTTTGATTACGGCACCTGCGCCGCGGGCATGCGCGCGAGCAGGATGGCGGCCTTGCGTTGTGCTCTGCGCGCGGTGCGGTGTGTATCGTAGTAGCGTGGCTTGGTCACGATGGCGGCCAGCCATGCCGCCTGTTCCGCGCTGAGCGCCGCCGCCGAGGTGGCGTAGTAATGTCGCGCCGCGGCCTCGGCACCGAACACGCCATCGCCCCATTCAATCACGTTCAGGTAAATTTCAAAGATGCGGCGCTTGCTCATGATCGACTCCAGCATCAATGTAATGAGCGTTTCTTCCGCCTTGCGCGCCATGCTGCGCTCGCCTGACAGGAAAAGATTTTTCGCCAGTTGCTGACTGATGGTGGAGCCGCCCGCCACAACCCGGCCTTTTTTGAGATTCTTTTCGTAGGCAGTTTGTATGCCTTCCCAGTCGAAGCCTTCGTGCTCCAGGAACCTGGCGTCTTCCGCCGCAATCAGGGCGCGCTTCAAGTGGCTGGAAATGCGCTCGTAGCGTACCCATTGATATCTAAGCGCTGCGTTGGGGATTTTTTCCTGTGCGACGGCAAGACGCCGTTCCATAAAGGCACTTTGTGCCGGATTATGGCCCACCCAATACCAGATGTGCGCAAACACCCATAGCTGATAGACCAGCACCGCCGCACCCAACAACAATGCCGCGCGCCACAGCCAGCGCCAACCGGTGATTATCCGCGCTCGCACGCGCACGGGGAACTGCGCTGAATCCTGTTACTTTATCTTCACTACCGAGGAGGTTTTACCCGCACACTTCTCCGGCGCCTTTTTCCCGGTCAACAGGTAGCCGTATTCAATCACTTGCAGTTTGCCGTCGCAGTTCTTGTCCAGCTGATCGAACACCCTGATCAACGGGCGCCAGCCTTCAGCTTCTTTCTGGCTGATAGTTTTGTCGCTATTAACGTCCAACTTCTCAAACGGCGGCGCGGCCAAGGCGGGGGCAGCCCAGACGGCAACCAAGACTGCACAGGACAACAGGGATTTCTTCATAAATATCTCCTTCGAGTATAGTTTAGGGTATATGTGACATCACATCAGATTTTTTTCGGGCTCGACGACAGACTCACCGCAATAACGGCCATCAGGATTACGCCCATGCCCATAAGTTGCGTCTCGGTCAGCGTTTCGTCCAGCAACCACCAGCCGAGCAATACTGCGACAGCGGGATTGACGTAAGCGTAAGTGCCTAACTGTGCCGGCGCAACATTGTGCAACAGCCAGATATAAGCGGTAAATCCCAGTGTGCCGAACACGATGAGATACGCGAGTGCCCAGCAGCAGGCCGGAAATCACGAAGCGCACACCGGCAAACAGCGCGGGCGGCAGATCATGCACGCCGACGCGAATCGCCAGATAGGTGGAACCCCATACCAGGTACAGTGTTAACAGCGCGAGTGCAATTTTGTAGTGTCTGCTCAAACCAAACATGGATGCTTATTCAATCGACTGACGGTGACCCACGGGCTTCCATGAGGGCGCGATGACATTGGGCATAGTGGAACGATTGAGCAGGCGTGCGGGCGCCAGGGCAAATTCACCGTAGCGCCGGTTCACCTGGTCCATCACGCGGTTCAGTGTCTGCTGCCTGTCATGCATGCCGCTGAAAAAATCCTGTTGTCCGCCGGCGCCGGGTTGCGGAGTCAATGCGGTCACCTGCATCTGAAATGCGGGCTCCGCGCGCCAGATGTTTTCCATCATGTCAGAGCACAGCTGATAGATGGCGTGGCCGTCATTGTCGGTATTCGCCAGGGAAAACGTACCGCCGATCCAGCCGTGCGCCGTGCGCAGGCCGATGAAAAAGCGCTGCGCCACAAGACCGTGGCGGCGCAGGCGCGCACCGACCTTTTCGCTCATATGCAGAAAATAGGTGAGCAGCACATCCTTGTCGCGCGTGGCGGGCGGCGCCACCTTGCCGTGGCCGAGGGACTTCGGCGCCGCGACATCCGTCTCCACCTTGTCGGGGTCTTCGCCCTGACACATGAGCCAGATGTGGCGCCCGAGATTGCCGAAGCGCCGCGCCAGCACACTCACCGGCAGCCGTGCGACATCGCCGCAGGTATGCGCGCCGTGCGCCGCCAGAAACGCAGCGATGCCCTCGCCCACGCCGGACAGCACCGTGGCAGGCTCATTTTCCAGTCGTGCGCGCGTCTCCCACGGCGGTATCACGCTAAGGCCATTGGGTTTCACCAGATTGGCGGCAAACTTGGCCGTGCTCTTGTCGCCGCTCACACCCACGGAACACGGCAGGCCGCTCGCCGCGCGCACCTTGTCTGCCACCATGCGGCCCATCTGTTCGGGCGTGCCATGCAGGCTCTGGCAGTGCGTGACATCGAGAAACGCCTCATCCACGGAGTACACCTCGACATCCGGGCTGATGTCATACAGCGCCGTCATGATGGCCGTGGAGATGTGCGCGTAGACCTTGGGCCGCGCGGGACGCTGAATGACATCCGCGCACAGCGTGCGCGCCTCTTTAAGGCGCATGCCGGTGTGCACGCCAAACGCGCGCGCCTCATAGGAACAGGTGATGATGGTGGTGCCCTGCACGCCGTTGGTGACTGCGACGGGCTTGCCGCGCAGCTCGGGAAAATCGCGCTGCTCGACCGACGCGAAGAAGGCATTCATGTCTACATGAATGATGGCGCGCGGCCAGCAATCTAAAGGATCGTGCATCGTCATCGCGAGTGCCCTTGAACCAGCGGCGGAACCAAACGTCAGTTTGCGCGCGCCGCCATTCCTGTCTTGCCTGCTTCCAGTTCCACGCCCTGGCTGTGCAGGTAATCGTCGTAGCTGCCCTTGAAGTTAACGACGCCCTGTGGTGTCAGCTCGATGATGCGCGTTGCCAGCGACGAGACGAACTCACGGTCATGACTGACGAAAATCAGGGTGCCGGGATACTTTTCCAGTGCCGTATTGAGCGCCTCGATGGACTCCATGTCCAGGTGATTGGTGGGTTCGTCCATGATCAGCACGTTGGGCTGTTGCAGCATCAGTTTGCCGAACAGCATACGCCCCTGCTCGCCACCGGAGATGATCTTGACCGACTTGGCGATGTCATCCTGCGAAAACAACAGCCGCCCCAGGATGCCGCGTATCATCTGCTCATCGTCGCGCTCTTTCTTCCACTGGCTCATCCAGTCAAACAGATTCATGTCGGTGGCAAAATCGGCGGCGTGATCCTGCGCAAAATAACCGATGTTGATATTCTCCGACCCTTTGACTGTACCGCTGTCCGGCGCCAGCTCACCGACCAGGGTGCGCAGCAGCGTGGTCTTGCCGATACCGTTGGGGCCGATCACGGCAATGTGCTCGCCGGCCTCAATCATGAGATTCAAGTTACGCAACAGCTGAATCTCACTAAAGCCTTTGCAGATGCGCTTCGCTTCCAGCGCCAGCCGGTAGAGCTTCTTCTCCTGCTCGAAACGGAGAAAAGGGCTGACCCGGCTCGACGGCTTGACGTCTTCCAGCTTGATCTTCTCGATCTGCCGCGCGCGCGAGGTTGCCTGCTTGGCCTTGGAGGCATTGGCGGAGAAGCGGCTGACGAAGGTCTGCAACTCGGTGATCTGGGCCTTTTTCTTGGCGTTGTCGGACAACAGCTGTTCGCGCACCAGCGTGGAGGCGGTCATGTACTCGTCATAGTTGCCGGGATAGACGCGCAGCTCGCCGTAGTCGAGGTCCGCCATGTGCGTGCAGACGCGATTCAGAAAGTGACGGTCGTGCGAAATGATGATGATGGTGCTGTCGCGTTCGTTGAGCACGTCTTCCAGCCAACGGATGGTATTGATGTCGAGGTTGTTGGTGGGTTCGTCCAGCAACAGTATCTCCGGGTCGGCGAACAAGGCCTGCGCCAACAGCACGCGCAGCTTCCAACCCGGCGCCACCGCGCTCATCGGGCCGCTGTGCTGCTCCACCGGAATGCCCACGCCCATCAGCAACTCACCGGCGCGCGCCTCGGCGGTATAACCGTCCAGTTCGGCGAACTCGTGCTCCAGTTCGGCCACCTTCATGCCGTCTTCCGCGCTCATTTCCGGCAGCGAATAGATGCGGTCACGCTCCTGCTTCACACGCCACAGTTCGGTGTGGCCCATGATCACGGTATCCAGCACCGTGTAATCCTCAAAGGCGAACTGATCCTGACGCAGCTTGCCGAGACGCTCCCTGGCATCGACCGAGACGTTGCCCGACGTCGGCTCCAGATCGCCGCCGAGAATTTTCATCAGCGTCGACTTACCGCAGCCGTTGGCGCCGATCAGGCCATAGCGATTGCCGTCGCCGAATTTGACCGAGATATTCTCGAACAGCGGCTTGGCCCCGAACTGCATGGTGATGTTGGCGGTAGAAATCATGGCACTCTCGGAAAAATTAAACTGTACTCATAACTCAGCAAGTGAGACTACATTTCCCGCTCGTCCCCGCCCCCTATTGAGGGGGCGGGACAGGGTGGGGGTAGAGTCAACAGAGTGGTTATTCAGGAGTCAGATCATTAACGTTATAACCTTATTGTCTGGCTCCTGAATAACCATATGAAAAAAAAGGCCCCACCGGATGGCGGGGCCTTCATCACAAACCTGCTTGCGCAGTGCTTGAATCTTAGGCGGGCTGAACGTTTGCCGCTGACGGACCCTTCGGGCCCTGCTCCACGTCAAACTTCACCTTCTGACCTTCGGCCAAGCTCTTGAATCCACCGCCCTGAATCGCAGAGTGATGCACGAATACATCCTTGCTGCCGTCGTCGGGGGTGATGAAACCAAAACCCTTGGCGTCGTTAAACCACTTTACTGTTCCTGTAATCACGTAAATACCTCATTAGTTGAATTGCGATCTTTTGCAGTTCGTTCCTGAGGTAAGGTTGCGGGAGTGGCTTCCGGGGAAACTGGAGGAACTACCGAACCGACTACAGGAGTGCACTGCAACGTGCGTACTCTACGCCCCCCCCGGGCAAAAAACCACAACAATTTTAGGGCATCCGGGAACTCCCGCCCCTGAGCCAAATCAGGTATTCTGCAAATCCGCGTCAGAGTTAAGCCCAATGGCCCTCAAAGCAACGATCTTCAAAGCCGATCTGCAAATCGCCGACATGGATCGTCACTACTACCACGACCATGCACTCACCCTCGCCCGTCATGCATCGGAAACCGACGAGCGCATGATGGTGCGATTACTGGCCTTTGCCCTGCACGCCCATGAGGCACTGGCCTTCGGCAAAGGGCTGAGCGCCGATGACGAGCCCGATCTCTGGCACAAGGATTTAACCGGCAACATCGAAACCTGGATAGACGTGGGCCAGCCCGACGAAAAACGTATCCGCAAGGCCTGCGGCCGAGCCAGACAGGTATTCATCTACACCTATGGCGGCCGCAGCGCCGACATCTGGCGGGAGCAAAACAGCAGCACCCTCGAACGGCTCAAAAATCTGACCGTCATGAACCTGCCGGCGGACACCAGCCGCGCCCTGGCGAATCTGGCGCAGCGCAACATGCAGTTGCAATACAGAATTCAGGAGGGGCAGATTTGGGTGGCCGACAAGGACACCACCGTGGAGGTCGAACTGACGGCGATGAAAACCCCAGACGGATCAAGGCGCGTATAGCACCGGATCCGACACTGCACGTCGGATCCGCTACGCTTGATCCGACCTACATCTTCTCCATTTATGGGCAGGTGCGAATTTATGCGCACCTACCAGGCAGCGCGATCCAAATCCCCCGGCCTTTGCTGCACAAGGACGTGCGAATGTCGCGAGCGCATGGATGCGCAGGAGCGACCGGCCACCCCTTTGCAAAGGGGGTCGAGCTAGGCTTACCCTGATTTAACGGACACTCGGAATGGGGTTTATGATAACCCAAGAGGAGTGTTCCAAT
>JAQBXX010000006.1 GCA_027624315.1 Pseudomonadota bacterium | reverse complement strand
CCACAACCTGTGCAAGCGGGACGGCCATTCCGGCCACGCTGAATCGCTTTCTAACGGGAACCGGCACGGTCTCATTTGCCAACCCCAATGACAGACTGGTACCGACGGTCTCAGGGCTTTCCAACCAAACCAAAACATTCGGGGGCGCGGCGTATACGGTAGCGGCCACCGTGACGGATGGGGCGGGGACCATCAGCTACGCTTCGAGCAATACGGCGGTGGGCACGGTCAACGCGAGCACGGGCGCGGTCACAATCGTGGGCGCGGGCAGCGCCACCATCACGGCGAGTGTGGCCGAAAATGCAAATTATGCTGCAACGAGTGGCTCGTATACGTTGACGGTCGACAAAGGGACGCCGACGGTTAATGCTGGTGTAGATGCCAGCAAGACCTATGGGGACTCAATCTACACCCAGGCGGCGACAGCTACCGCAGGTGCAGGGTCTGTCACCTATGCTTCGAGCAATACCAGCGTAGCGACGGTGAATACAAGTACGGGCGCAGTGACGATCGTCGGTGCGGGCACAGCCAACATTACGGCCACTGCAGCCTCGAACACCAACTACAACACGGCAAACGATCTCTACGCCCTGACGGTGGGCACTGCCACCCCGAGCCTGAGCGGACTCTCGGCGCAGTCTAAGACCTATGGTGGAGCGGCCTATACGCTGGCGGCCACCAGCAATAGCGCTGGCGCTATCAGCTACGCCAGCAGCGACACGGCGGTGGCGACGGTGAATGCAAGTACGGGCGAAGTCACGCTGATCGGTGCGGGCAGTGCCACCATCACTGCCACCCAGGCGGCCAATGGTAACTACAACAATTCTGGCACCAGCAATTACGCCCTGACGGTGGGCACGGCTACGCCCACGCTCACGGGGCTTTCCAACCAGACCAAGACTGTCGGGGACGCAGCCTACACGCTCGCCCCCACGAGCGCGAGCGACGGTACGATTACCTATTCATCAAGCAACACCAGCGTGGCCACAGTTAACTCCACCACCGGGGCGGTGACGATTGTCAGTGCTGGCAGCGCCACCATCAGCGCCGCGCAGGCGGCCAGCGGCAACTACGGGACGGCCAGCGCCAACTACACGCTTTCGGTGAGTGCGGCAGTGGTCACTGCCTCGCCGGTCGTGGTTCCACCGCCACCACCTCCACCACCTCCAGCTTTGCCGCCCGTGACCAACGCACCGCCTCCGCTTACGTTGCAGCCCGCCGGTTCCAATGCGACCTCGTCGGGCGGCTCGACCTTTTCCGGCGATGCGGGCGCCACCGGCAGGGGTGGCGTTGCGGTGTCGCTGGTTCGTCAGCCGTCAGTCGTGGATAGCGGTCTGATCTCGGTATCCGTGCCCAAGGATACGGCGACCCAGGGTGAAGGTTTCAGCTTCCCACTGCCGTCGCAGGTGGCTGAAGCTGCCTCCGGAAGCGGGGCGAATGTAGTGATCACCACATTGGCGGGAACGCCATTGCCTTCGTGGCTACGTTACGTGCCGGAAAATAAGACCTTCGTCGCCTCGGCTGTTCCTGATGGAGCGTTGCCCATTCAGGTGCAAATCGTCTACGGCAATCAGCGCGTGATCGTGGTGGTTTCGGAACATGCAGAGCGGTAGTACCGGATGACGCGTCCATCGGACGAGTTAGGTGAATTGGCGGGGCGGTGAGATTCGAACTCACGACTGTCACGGTGGTCAAACCATGCAACGGTGCGGTGATTTCTATAGGGGACGCTACCCTTATTTTCCAATCTATTCATCAGAATCCTTCCTCGGCCACCCACGATGTGATGGGGGGTCTGGGCGCAAACGGTGCGGGCAAGGCGAGGCATGGGCAGAATTTATCATGATGACGAAATAAAATAAATAAAGGGTAGCGTCCACTTTATATATTTTAAATTACCGGCCACCACGTACCGCGATAAGACCCCTCATGCCCGCTTGCTCAAGCACACGATTAAGTTGTGCGCGGATGGAGGCAGCATCATCCAGCTTGAGCACCTCCTCCAGTAGCCGTCGTGCATCGGCGCGGCTGATGTTTCGTATCACCCATTTGATGCGCGGCAGGCTGGCCACGCTCATGCTGAGGCTGTCCATGCCCATGCCGAGCAGTAACAGCGCTGCGGCCGGATCGCCTGCCATTTCGCCGCACACGCTGACGGGCTTTTTGTGGCGGTGTGCGCCCTCTACAATCTGCACCAAGGCATACAGCACGGCGGGATGCAGCGCATCATAAAGCCCTGCAACGCGCGCGTTGTTGCGATCGACTGCGAGCAGATACTGCGTGAGATCGTTAGTGCCGACAGAAAGAAAATCTACGCGCGCAGCGATTCGGTCAGCCTGATACACTGCTGAAGGTACTTCTATCATCACGCCGATTTTCGGCATGACGATGGCCTCCCCTGCTTCGAGTAATTCCTGGTAGGCACGTTTGATGAGGTGCAGCGCATCATCCACCTCGCTGAGGGTGCTGATCATGGGCAGCAGCAGGTGAAGGTTATCCAGGCCGCGGCTCGCGCGCAGCATGGCGCGCAACTGTACCAGAAAGATTTCAGGGTGATCGAGCGTGATACGGATACCACGCCAGCCGAGGAACGGATTGTCTTCCTCGATCGGGAAATACGGCAGAGATTTGTCGCCGCCGATGTCGAGGGTGCGCAGAATCACGGGGCGTGGCGCAAATCCCTCCAGCACCTGACGGTAAATCACGCGCTGTTCTTCTTCACTGGGAAAACGCTCGCGCACCATGAAGGGAAATTCGGTGCGGTAAAGCCCTATGCCCTCCGCGCCGCTGTTCAGCGTGGGGGTAACGTCGGAGACCAGGCCGGTGTTGGCATACAGTGGCATGCGATGCCCATCGGTGGTAACCGCAGGCAGGTTGCGCAGTTCGGCAAGTTCGGTAGTCAACGCCTGCTCTTCGCGCGCAATGCGCAGATATTCATTGCGCACGACCGGCGTGGGCTCAATAAATAAACGCCCGCGATAGCCGTCCACTACTATTTCGCGGCCATCCACACGGCTCACGTCAAGGTCCGCAACACCCATCACCGCGGGAACCCCCATCGCACGCGCCAGGATCGCAACGTGCGAGGAGCTGGAGCCGCGCACCGAGACCACGCCCGCAAGCTTGTCTTTCGGAACCTCGGCAAGCGCGGTGGCGGACACATCCTCACCCACGATGACGGTATGTTCGGGATAATCACGCTGACCGCGCGTATCGCGTTGCAGATAGACCAGGATGCGCAGACCGAGGTCACGCACGTCGCTCGCACGATCACTCAGGTACGCATCGCCCATGGCCTCGAAGGCGCGTGTATGCTCCATGATGGTGTCGCGCAGCGCGCCCGGTGCCCACTGGCCGGCGCGGATGCGCGCACTGGTTTTGCCCATGAGACTCTCGCCGCTCAGCATCTGCAAGTAGGCGTCGAACAGCGCCACGTCTTCCGCAGGCAGCGTCGCACGCAGACGCACGGCGAGGGTTTCAATATCGCCGCGCACCTTGCCAACCGCGTTCTCAAAGGCCGCGACTTCCGCTGCGGCGTCGTCGCATTTGCGATCCGGAATAGCATCGAGATCGGTGGGTGGGTAGACCACCAGCGCCTGCCCGATGCCGACACCGGGCGCTCCGGCCAGGCCCTCGATCGCGCGGCCTTGCTGGCGGTTTTTGGACAGGCCGTTGATGCCGCCGCTCACCCGGGCGTGGGCAATGCCGCCCGCCAGTTGCGCGGCGATGGTGACGAGCAGGGTGACCTCGTTGTCGTCGAATTTGCGCCGGGCGCGCTGACGCACTACGAGTACACCCAGCACCTCGCGGTGATGGATGATGGGCGCGCCCAGAAAGGCGTGATAGCGTTCTTCGCCGGTCTCGGCGACAAAACGATAGCGGGGATGATCGGGGGCGTTATCGAGATTGAGCGGCTCGGCGCGCTCACTCACCACGCTGACCAGGCCTTCATTCAGCGCCAGCCGCACCTTGCCGACGGCTTCGGGGTTGAGGCCGTCGGTGGCCATGAGCACATATTCTTTGCGGTTGAAATCGGTGAGATACACCGAGCACACGTCGGCGCTCATGGCCTGTTTCACGCGCGTAACGATGATGGCGAGCGCCTGATCGAGGTCCTTCGCCGCATTGACTTCCTGTATGATGCGCCGCAGGGTTTCCAGCATGGGATTAGCTGGACGGGGATGCGGGCTGGGTGGCGGTGGCTTCCCGCAGCAACAGTGGTTCCAGTTCGCGCAATGCGTGGGTGTACACCTCGCGCTTGAACTGAATCACCTCTGCCACCGGCGCCCAGTAGTCCACCCAGCGCCAGTGGTCAAATTCCGGCTTGCGGCTCAGGTCCAAGCGTACCCGCGTATCGTCACTGAGCAGGCGCAGCATGAACCACACCTGCTTTTGTCCAATGTAAAGCGGCGTGCGTTCGCGGCGGATCATCTGGCTGGGCAGGTCGTAGCGCAACCAGCCGCTCGTGTTGCCGATGATGCGAACATCTTCCACCCCGAGCCCCACCTCTTCCTCAAGCTCGCGGTACATGGCCTGCTCCGGCGTTTCATCGTGATGTATGCCGCCCTGCGGAAACTGCCACGCATTCTGGCCGATACGCCGCGCCCACAGCAGCTTGCTCGCATGATTGGTCAGAATGATCCCGACGTTGGGCCGATAGCCATCAGAATCCATAGCGTGCATGGCATCACCAAAAATGTGTCCAATTTGTATTGTTCCATAAATAGCACACACGCAACAGGGTTCAGCGCATTTTTCCATCAGCGCCTGCGTATCGCGCCCATATCGTGTAGCATGACCGCAGCAATAAGGAGGAAGTGTTTTGGGTCTCGCCATCTTTGATCTGGACAATACCCTGCTCGCGGGCGACAGCGACTATCTGTGGGGACAATTTCTGGTGGAGCACGGCATAGTGGACGCCGAGCACTATGAGCGCGAAAACCTGCGCTATTACCGCGAATACCAGGCGGGCACGCTCGACATTCACAGCTTCCTCGCGTTTCAACTGCGTTCGCTCGCGGCGCATGACATGACGACCCTGCACCGGTGGCGCGATCAGTACCTGCGCGAAAAAATCGAGCCCATTATTCTGTCCAAGGCGCTTGTGCTGATTGAAAATCACCGCCGTCAGGGCCACACCCTGCTCATCATCACCGCCACCAACCGCTTCATCACCGGGCCTATCGCCGAGCGTCTGGGCGTGGCAAACCTGCTCGCCTCCGAGCCTGCCATACATAATGGACGCTACACCGGTGCAGTGGCGGGCGTGCCCTGTTTCCGCGAAGGCAAGGTGGTTCGGCTGGAGGCGTGGCTGAGTGAAAACAGCCTGACGCTGGGCGAAAGCTGGTTTTACAGCGACTCGCACAACGATATTCCGCTGTTGGAAAAAGTCACGCACCCCACGGCGGTGGATCCCGACCCGCAGCTTATCGAGCACGCACAGCGCAACCATTGGCCGGTCATCAGTCTGCGCTAGAGGCGCGCTGCACAAACAAAAAGGCCGCGCCTTGTGGGCGCGGCCTGAAGTTTGGCCGTAGGTCGGATCAAGCACAGCGGATCCGACCTACGCTTCCCTCACCCCAACGGCTTCGCCCCCCTCGCTTCGCTCTCCCCGAAGGGAGAGGGAGTTTATCCCCTGCACCCTTCGCTTCGATCTTCCCTCCGGGAGAAGGGCTAGGGATGAGGGAAGTGAATCAGTGCTGCAGCCTCTCGCGCAGGGTCTTCGCGGCGGACACCATGTTAGCCAGCGCCGTCTCAACTTCCGGCCAGTCGCGTGTTTTCAAACCGCAATCGGGATTGATCCACAAACGATCTGCCGGCACCACCTTGGCGGCCTTCTCCATCAGACGCACAATCTCGTCCTTGGTCGGTACACGCGGCGAGTGAATATCGTACACGCCCGGCCCGATCTCGTTGGGGTAGGCGAAGTTCACGAAGGCATCGAGCAGTTCCATGTCGGAACGCGAGGTCTCGATGGTGATGACGTCGGCGTCGAGCGCCGCAATCGAATCGATGATGTCGTTGAACTCCGCGTAGCACATGTGGGTATGGATTTGCGTGTCGTCACGCACCGCGCCCGCCGATACGCGAAACGCCTGCGCCGCCCAGCGCAGATACTCGGCCCAGTCGGCATGGCGCAGCGGCAAGCCTTCACGCAGCGCCGGCTCGTCGATCTGCACCACCTTGATGCCGGCCGTTTCCAGGTCGAGCACTTCGTCGCGGAGTGCGAATGCGATCTGCAACGCGGTGAGGCTGCGCGGCTGATCGTCGCGCACGAACGACCATTGCAGCATGGTGATGGGGCCGGACAGCATGCCCTTCATCGGTTTTTGGGTGAGCGACTGGGCGTAGGTCGTCCAGTCCACTGTCATGGGTTTCGGGCGCGACACGTCACCGAAGATGATGGGCGGCTTCACGCAGCGTGAGCCGTAGCTCTGCACCCAGCCGTTTTCGCTGAAGGCATAGCCGTCGAGCAGCTCGCCGAAGTACTCCACCATGTCGTTGCGCTCGGCCTCGCCGTGCACCAGCACATCGAGACCGATTTCTTCCTGCTTGCGCACCGCGAGCGTGATCTCCTGCTTCATGCGGTCGTTATACTCCGCTTCGGTGATGCGCCCGGCCTTGAAATCGCGCCGTGCGTTGCGGATCGCCTGCGTCTGCGGGAATGAGCCGATGGTCGTGGTCGGCAGCAGCGGCAGCTTCAGTTTTTCACGCTGCTGACGAGCGCGCTCCGCGTAAGGCGCGTGGCGCTGGTCGGCGTCGGCGGTGAGCGCCTTGGCGCGCGCCTTCACGTCGGGGCGATGAATGCGATTCGAGGTCGTGCGCGACTGCACTGCGGCGCGGCTCGCATCCAGCATCGCACTCACCGACGCGCGTCCTTGGTCAACACCTTTGCGCAGCGCCACCACCTCGGCAACTTTTTGCGTGGCGTAAGCCAGCCATGACTTGAACTCATCATCGAGCTTGGTCTCCAGTGCCAGATCCACCGGGCTGTGCAGGAGCGAACATGACGGTGCTATCCACAGCCGTTCGCCCAGGCGTTCCTTGACCGAATCGAGTGTGGCAAGCGCCTTTTCAAGGTCGGTGCGCCAGATGTTACGTCCGTCCACCACGCCGAGCGACAAGACCTTATAAGCGGGAAGCTGATCGAGCACGGCGGCAAGCTGCTGCGGCGCGCGTACCAGGTCAATGTGCAGCCCGTCCACCGGCAAGCGGCAGGCGACGCCGGTATTGTCGTCAAGCGCTCCGAAATAGGTGGCCAGCAGCAGCTTCACACCGGAAGACTGCAGCCGGTTGTAGGCGGACTCGAAGGCGCTCTTCCACGCCTGTGGCAGATCGAGTACCAGGATGGGCTCGTCGATCTGTACCCATTCCACGCCTTCCTGTTTCAGGCGCGCGAGAATTTCACCGTACGCCGGCAGTATTTTTTCGAGCAGCGTGAGCTTGTCAAACGCCGCGCCCCGGGTCTTGCCGAGCCAGAGATAGGTCAGCGGGCCGACGAGCACAGGCTTGGCGCGCACACCCAACGCCTTGGCCTCAGCGAGATCGTCAAACAGCTTGCTCGAGGCAATGCGGAAGGTCTGATCCGCACTGAATTCCGGCACGATGTAGTGATAATTGGTGTCGAACCACTTGGTCATCTCGCAGGCGTAGGTATCCGCACTGCCGGCCTTGTCGCCCGGTGCGCGCCCGCGTGCCATGCGGAAATAGGTCTTGAGATCGACGTTGCCCGCGACACCAGTACTTCCATGTACGTCGCCGAAACGCTGCGGCACCACACCCAGCAGCACCGACATGTCGAGCACATGGTCATACCAGGTGAAGTCGCCCACCGGCACCAGGTCCAGTCCGGCCTCTGCCTGCAACTTCCAGTGCCGCGCGCGCAGCTCGCGGCCTACGGCCAGCAGGCCCGCCTCATCCAAGTCGCCCTTCCAGTAACTCTCCACCGCGCGCTTCATCTCGCGCCGTGCGCCGATGCGCGGGAACCCCAGATTGTGTGCAATGCTCATAATGCGCTCCTCAATGCCTTTAATACGGTTGGCTAAATATCAATGATGGAGCCTAGTGTAGCGGCACTTGCCCTATGAATAAATTTAAATCTTCTAAAATTCATCATGAAAATAACTTATGATGGCGAGCATGTTAGAAATCCGTCATATGCGCGCGCTTACCCTGCTGCGCGATTGCGGCAGCCTCTCGCTTGCCGCGGAGCGCCTGCATCTCACCCCTTCCGCGCTGTCGCACCAGATCAAGGCGATCGAGGCGCACTACGGTGCGCTGTTTTTGCGCAAAAGCCGTCCGATCAGCTTCACTCCCACCGGAGAACGCCTGCTGCGTCTGGCCGAACAAGTGCTGGGCGAGGTGCGGCAGGCCGAGCACGACCTCGGCGGGCTCGCGCACGGTGGCACGGGCCGGCTCAACATCGCCATTGAATGCCACAGTTGCTTCGAATGGCTGATGCCCAGCATCAATGCGTTCCGCGAACAGTGGCCGGCGGTGGAGATCGACCTTTCCGCCGGTTTCAACTTCGACTCACTGCCCGCGCTAGCGCGCGGCGATATCGACCTCGTTATCACCTCCGATATCAAAAAAATCAAAGGCGTCAGCTTCGAGCCCCTGTTTCGCTATCAGGCGCTGCTGGTGATGGCGCCCGATCACCCGCTCACCGCACGCGCCTGGATCAGGCCGCGCGACCTCGCCAGCGAGACCCTCATCACCTACCCCGTGCCGCGTAACCGGCTCGATGTCTTCCGATATTTTTTGCAGCCCGCAAAGATCAAGCCTGCCGCACTGCGCAGCACCGAGCTTACGCTGATGATGGTGCAACTCGTCGCGAGCCGTCGTGGCGTGGCCGCGCTGCCGAACTGGGTCGCCGCGGACTACCTCAAATATCATTACGTCGCTGCCAGGCCGCTGGGCCGTAACGGTCTGTGGGGCACACTCTATTGCGCGGTGCGCAGCGGACAAACCGACGTGCCCTATATGCAGAGCTTCATCGACACGGCGCGGGATGTCTCATTCCGCACCTTGAGCGGCATACGACCGGCGGAGTAATGAAACTCCCTCTCCCTTTGGGAGAGGGTAGGGTGAGGGGGCTGGGGCATGCCCTAAACCTTCCGCCACACCAACGTACGGTTGTTCGCCGGCATCGCGTAATCCTTGATGAGTGACATCCCCTGCCCCTGCGCCAGCGCGTCGAGCGCATCAAAATCGCGCACGCCGCTCAAAGGATCGCACGCCTTCAGCCAGGCGTCGAAACGCGCGTTGCTCTCACTCGTATACGCCCCGCCGTAATTGAACGGCCCATACAAGGCAAACACACCGTTGACTCGCAGCACGTTGCCGATGCCCGCGAACATCCGTTCCACCTGCGGCCAGGCCATGATGTGCACGGTGTTGGCGCTGAAGACGGCATTGACCAGGCTAATCAGCCAGCGTTCGTCAGCCGCATCCAGCAGCATCGGCGGCAACACGTTAGGCAGCGCCGCCTCATCCAGCCACATCCGGATACCCGCGAGACTCCCGGCCACATCACTCGCCTGCCAGACAAGATGCGGCAGGTGTTTTGCAAAATACGCCGCGTGCTGCCCGGTGCCGCTGCCGATTTCCAGCACCGTATCCGTGTCCGCGAATACCTCGCGCAGCACGGTGAGGATAGGCTCCTTGTTCTCATCCGAAGACGGGGAGTAGGGTTTCATGTTCAGGAAAGTGCCCCGGAGACGATTTGAACGTCCGACCTTCCCCTTAGGAGGGGGATGCTCTATCCAGCTGAGCTACCGGGGCGATGATAGGCAGGTGGCCGGTCGCAGCCGGGTTTATGAGGTTGATATGGTGGGCGGAGGTCACTCGAACAACAGGCTGAAAGCCTCATGAATGCTTGCATGTGTCCAGGTTTTCCGTGCCTGTTACCCCCCACAACTGCTTGGCTTCGCGTGGATCTATCAGGAACATTAACGACTTCTTATGGAACCTATAAAAAACCTACGCCAATTAGTCAGTATATACCAGGTCGGTTAAATCAAGGAGGGGTTATGAACCTTGCATCTCCAGAGTATAAACAGACCATTCTTTAATATCGCCAAAGATACCTGCGCTTTTCTTTGATACCCCGCGCACTGCCTTCGCCACCGTGAAGGTTGTTCAGATACGCAGCCCCGGCTGCCATTTCGGCATTGTGCCATTCGAACAGCTACCAACCGGAAGCTGAGAAATGTCTACGAAAGCGAGTGAAGTCCATTATGGATGTTATTGGACTTGATTGGATTATTGAATGGTGGAGCGGAGGAGGATCGAACTCCCGACCTCTGCATTGCGAACGCAGCGCTCTCCCAGCTGAGCTACCGCCCCATCGAAACGTGCGCATTGTAACATCGCGCAACCCTCTATTCCATCTCGCCCGTCCACGCTTGGCGTCCTGCGTAATCTTCGGTACCCTAGTCGCATGAGCGACGCACACCTGAGCATCATCATCCCCGCGCTCAACGAGGCAAGCGGCGTCGCTGAATCATTGCAGCATCTGCAAATACTGCGCCGTCGCGGGCATGAAATCATCCTGGCGGACGGCGGCAGCCAGGACGCCACCGTTACGCTGGCCCAGCCCTGGGTTGATAGAGTGATCCACAGCAGCCGTGGGCGCGCCCTGCAGATGAACGCGGGTGCCCAGGCGGCACACGGCCAGGCACTGGTATTCCTGCATGCGGACACGCAGTTACCACCCGATGCCGACAGGCTGATACTCAGCGCCCTGGAAAAACGGCAGTGGGGGCGGTTTGATGTACGCCTGTCGGGCACGCACCCGCTGCTCCGTATCGTCGAATGGATGATGAACTGGCGCTCGCGCCTCACCGGCATCGCTACCGGCGACCAGGCCATCTTCGTGCGCCGTGACTCATTCCAGCATGCCGGCGGTTTCCCCGTCATCCCCTTGATGGAGGACATCGCCCTCTCGCGCGCACTGAAAAGACTCGGGCCCCCGCTGTGCCTGCGCGCACGCGTCGTCACTTCCAGCCGCCGCTGGGAACAGCGCGGGCTCATGCGCACCATCCTGCTCATGTGGTGGCTGCGCCTCGCCTATGCGCTGGGCGTAGACCCATCCCGGATCGCCAAGCGTTATCGTCCGTGAGCGCGGTGCAATTTCCCGATGCCGTCATCATGGTATTCGCCAAGGCGCCAATTGCGGGTGGGGTGAAGACACGCCTGCTTCCGGTGCTCAGCGCGACCGCCGCGACGGAGTTACACGCACGCCTCGTGCGCCACACGCTCGCCACTGCATCGAACGCCGGGCTCTGTCCGGTGCAACTCTGGTGCGCACCCGCTACGGAGCACCCTTTTTTCAAACAGTGCGCGGAGGATTTCGGCGTTACCCTGCACGCACAACACGGCCGCGATCTCGGCGACCGCATGATGCATGCCTTCGATACTGCGTTGCGGCACGGTAAACAGGCCATCATCATCGGCAGTGACTGCCCATTGCTCACTGCGTTAGACCTTGAGGCCGCGCTCACCGCACTCAGCGGCGGCTTCGATGCCGTACTCGGCCCGGCGCAGGACGGGGGTTATGTCTTGCTGGGCCTGACTCACGTCTCGCCTGTGCTGTTCGAAAACATCCCCTGGGGTACATCGCGCGTGCTCGCCCTTACGCGCGAGCGCCTCCAGCAGTTACAATGGCGCGCGCATGAGCTGCCCGTACACTGGGACGTGGATCGGCCCGAAGACCTCGAACACCCGTTCATGCAAAAATTACTGCGCGAGCTAATAAACACATGACAAGCGCACCCATACGCATCGGCATCGTCACCGTCTCTGACCGCGCGAGCCGTGGCGTTTATAAAGACCTGGGCGGCCCGGCTATCCGCGAGGCGCTGGAGAAGATTCTCGCCACACCGTGGGAGGCGTTTTGCTGCGTGATTCCCGACGAGCAGCCGGAGGTCGAGGAAACACTCAAGGACTTGTGCGACGTGCAGGGCTGCTGTCTCGTGGTGACCACCGGCGGCACCGGCCCTGCGCCGCGCGACATCACGCCGGAGGCCACTGCATCAGTGTGCGACAAGATTCTCGACGGCTTCGGCGAACAGATGCGCGCCGTGTCGCTCAAGGTGGTGCCGACCGCGATCCTCTCGCGCCAGATCGCGGGCATCCGCGGCAAGACGCTTATCATCAATCTGCCGGGCAAACCTTCGTCCATCAACGATTGTCTGCAGGCGGTATTCCCCGCTGTGCCGTATTGCATCGACCTCATCGGCGGGCCGTATCTGGAAACCCATCCCGAAATACTCACTGCCTTTCGTCCGAAAAAACAGTAGCCAGTTATAAGTGACAACCTGGATCCCACTGCATCTCAAATCATGACCATTAGCGATTTTTTCAAAACCCTGCCGCAATATATGCTGCCACAGCACATGCTGTCGCGCCTCATGCACGCCCTCACCCGCTGTCGGCTGCGGGTGTGGAAGGAGTGGCAGATCCGCTGGTTCATCCGCCGCTACGACGTGGACATGAGCATCGCCGCACAACCCGACCCGCTTGCATATGCAACCTTCAACAGTTTTTTCACGCGCGCGCTGAAGGCGAACGCACGCCCCGTCGTGCACGGCGCAGACGACATCGCCTGCCCGGTGGACGGCGCGGTGAGCCAGCTGGGCGCAATTGAAGGTGGCCGCATCTTTCAGGCCAAGGGCCATACGTTCGGTCTTGAGGATTTACTGGGCGGTTCCGGCACGCGCGCTGCGCCGTTTCATAACGGACAATTCGCCACGCTCTATCTCGCGCCCAAGGATTATCACCGCATCCACATGCCGCTCAGCGGACGACTGCGCGAGATGGTGTATGTGCCGGGCCGTTTGTTCAGTGTAAACACGCGCATCGCATCTGTCGTTCCGGGTTTGTTTGCGCGCAACGAGCGTGTGATTGCCATTTTCGATACGGACGCCGGGCCGATGGCGCTGGTACTGGTCGGCGCGCTGTTTGTCGCCAGCATTGAAACGGTATGGTCGGGCGCCGTCACGCCGCCGTTCGGCAAAACGGTACGGCAGTGGAATTACCAGGATAAGGATATCCGGCTTGAACGCGCCGCGGAGATGGGGCGCTTCAATATGGGCTCGACCGTGATCGTACTGTTCGGCGCGGGACGCACTGCGTGGCATGACGGCCTCTGTGCCGATACAGTGGTAAAGATGGGGGAGCTGCTAGGCAAGACAAAACCCTCCCCCTTGGCAGGGGAAGGGTAACAGTAAGTCTTCTATTTTTCCATCTTGAGCGCAAGCCACAGCGTGCCTCTGCCGCGCTGCACCAGCACGCGCACCGGCTTGCTCGCCGACAGCGTCTTCACGATCCTGTTGAACGCCTGCGTGTCCGCTACGTCGTCATTATTGATGCGTAGGATCACATCGCCGCGGCGCAGGCCGCCCTTGAATGCCGGGCCATCATCCACCTGCTGCACGATCACGCCGTTTTTGATCTCAAGCTGTTTGCGCTGCTCCGGAGCAAGTTCGCTGACCACCACGCCCAGCTTGTTGTCGGAGCCGGTTTGTGGTTCACCACCTGCGATCTTGATCTCATCTTGCTTCGGCAACTCGGCCACCTTGACCTTGAGCATGAGCGGTTTACCGTTGCGCAGCACCTTCACGTTGCTCGGCTCACCCACCTTGCTGCGTCCCACCAGGCGCGGCAGATTGGACGATTCTTCCACTTCCTTGCCGTCGAACTCCAGCACGATATCACCCGTTTGCATCCCCGCCTTTTCCGCCGGGCCGCCGGGCAGCACCTTCGCGACGAGCGCGCCCTGCGGCTTGCTCATGCCGAACGATTCGGCGAGTTCCTGCGTGACATCCTGAATGATGATGCCGAGCCAGCCGCGCGAGACCTGGCCTTTGTTCTTGAGCTGTTCGGTGACTTCCATGGCAACGTCCATGGGAATGGCGAACGACAGACCCATGAAACCTCCCGTGCGGCTGAAGATTTGTGAGTTGATGCCGATCACTTCACCGTCGAGATTGAACAGCGGCCCACCGGAGTTGCCGGGGTTGATCGCGACGTCGGTCTGGATAAACGGCACATAACTCTCCGACGGCAGATTGCGCCCCACCGCACTGACTATGCCCGCAGTGGCGGAGTGATCGAAACCAAACGGTGAGCCGATCGCCAACACCCACTCGCCCACCTTCACGTTGCTGGAGTTACCCATTTTGACGACCGGCAGGTTGTCGGCCTTGATCTTGAGCAGCGCGATGTCGCTGCGCTCGTCGGTGCCCACTACCTCGGCGGTAAACTCGCGCCGGTCGCTCAGCCGCACCACAATCTTGTCGGCGTTTTTCACCACGTGATTGTTGGTGAGCACGTAACCCTGCGCCGATATGATGAAGCCCGAACCCAGCGACTGGGTGTTGAAACCTTCCGGGCCACCGCCTTCGCCGCCGTCCCCAAAAAAGTGGCGAAAGAGGTCATCCAGCGGTGGTGAGTCCGGCGACTGCGGGATCGGTGGCACTATGCCGCGGTGCGGCATTCTCCCGCGCGGAAGCTGAATCTTTTGTGTGGTGCTGATGTTCACCACCGCCGCGCTGTTCTTTTCCACCAGCACGGTGAAATCCGGCAGCTCACGTGCCTGCACGGCCGTGAACGGGAGGGCCAGCACGATGACATAAAGCGCCGTGCGCGAAATAGAGGGCAAGTACTTCATGATGTCTCCGGCAGTATGGTGTTGAATATGAGAGTTAGCGCGAGAATACAGATGCACGCCGGTCGCTCCCGGCGTCCTGCCTCACGCGCTGCACATGGATGTACGAGTGTCGCGAGCGCAGGAGCGGCCGACACTAGTGCGTCCATGCACGTCGTAGCACGACGGGTTGATAGCGCGGGTCGTTGTTGATACGGCGTGTAAAATACCGGACTCCATAAAATCCCGCCGCGAGTCCGGCGAGCGCAAACACTACTGTGGCAGTCTCGCCCGGCGCGAGACGCAGCAGGCGGCTGACGGACTCGCCCGCGAGCGCGCCGAGAAACAGCGCGAGCAACGGCAGCGCATAGAGGATAAGCGAGCCGCGCACCAGGGCGGCCTCCGCGAGGCCCAGCACCACTTCATCGCCCACATGGGCGGGCAATGTGTTGAGCGCCCTGATGCGTGTGCGGCGCGCGCCGAGCACCCTGGCAAGCACGGCGCTGCCGCAGCCCTTGTTGAGCGAACAGGCGCCGCAGGTGCTTTTGCGCTCGGTCTCCACCCACACAAAGCCGTCCTGCACGTCCACTACGCGCGCGTGTTCCTCCATCATGGGCGTGCTACGGGAGCCGTATGCCTGATCGACTCACCAATCAATTGCACGGTGGCGCGAGGCACCTCGCCCACCACGGTGATCTGGTGATCGTCGACCACCACGCCAAAGGCGTTCACCGCACCGCGATGAGAAAACCCGGTAAATTTGTCGTCTTCCTCCAGCCTTTCGATGAACACTGAGACCCGCGCCAGTCCGTCGCTGAATATAATGTGTTCGACCTGCGCGGTTCTGCTTCGCATAGTGTGCCTCTCATGCTCGGCGAGCGCAAAGCCTGCGGGCAACTGCGCGACTTGCCAGCCTGCATCGACAGACATCGTGTGCGACGCCATCTCCTCATGCCGCTTGAGGTGCCGTGCCGTATGCTCGGAATCACAGGGTTCCTGCAGTGCGGCGGGCGGCGCGTCCGACACCGCGAGGCTGGTGAACATGACCTGCTCCACCGGCTTGCCCTCTTCGTTGATAAGGTCGGATTTCAATAACAGACCCGTGGCGCTATCCACACTTAATTGATAACCGTAGCGGTATGCATCCCTGGGTTTGACCGCCACCCTACGCGCCGGCCGGTTGGCGATGCGGTCTTCACCGGAGAGTGTGAAGTCGTAATAGTTGGCGAGGCGATCAACATCGATGGTCAAGGCGCCACTGTAGGGTCGGCGCGCGCGGACATTGCCCACCACTTTACGGTTATCGGACAGGATGCAGGTGCTCGCGCGTTCATCGCGCATCACCTCACGTGGCACACCACTTAATGAAATCAGACGTTCGCGTTCGCCCTTGACGTCCGCGCCGTGCAGGATGCGCAGCGTCATGAGGCGGCCTTCATGCATATAAACAAAGGTACCGTCGTAGTTCAGCGTGCGCGTGGCCTGCGCCATTTTCTCCAGCAGGGCGCGCGCCTCCTTGGCGGAGTCGGCGGCCCACAGCGGGCTGAGGGGCGCGAGCAGTAACAGGCCGGCACCGCAAAACCGCGCCAGGCGCATCAGCAGGAACTCACTTGACCGATCACTCGCAGGGGTCACTCGCAGGCGTCACTTGTCGGGATCATAGGCCACGATCCTGGCATAGGGCAGCACGCCCTGGATGCCGGCGGAGGTAGAGGATTCGTTGTGGCTGGTGAGGTAGTGATTGAGGCGCGACTCGATCGCGGGCCGGGCCTGCTCCCAATGTGCGCCGCTGCTGACACTGGCGACCGCCACGGGGCGTGTCGTCGATGATGCGGCAGCCAGCAGGGAGTTGTCGGTGCTGCGAGGTGTGAACAAGGTGTTGGGTACACTGAGAATGGCGAGAACGGCTACCGAGGCGGCGAGGGCGAAGCCGGCGAGCGGCTTGAGCATCTGGGGCGAGCGTATCACGCGCCAGCCGCGTGCGCGCAGAGGGGGTTCGTTGCGCATCAGGCACATCACGCTCTCCGCCACGCCGTGCCTGAGAGGGTGCGGCGCATGATTACGCAACACATCGCTGATCAGATGATAGCGTCCCCAGCAGGTTTTCAGCCCGGCGTCGCACTTGAGTTCGTCTATCGCATGCCCGGCCTCAGGTCCGTACAGCTCGCCGTCCATCAGCGCCGAGATTTGCTCTGCTTTGTCCGTTACCATGACACGCTCTCTGCCATATTACTGGCTCAGTAAAGGTTTCAGTTTGCTGTCTATCGCCTCGCGCGCCCGGAAGATGCGGGAGCGCACCGTGCCCACCGGGCATCCCATGGCCTGCGCGATTTCTTCATAGCTCAGCCCTTCCATCTCGCGCAGGGTGATCGCCGTGCGCAGGTCTTCGGGCAATTCTTCAATGGCGCCGAACACCGTTTTTTCGATCTCGTCACGCAACAACAAATGCTCCGGTGTTGCGTTTTCTCTCAGCGCCAGTTCAGCGCCGTACTGCTCGGCATCGTCCAGATCGATGTCGCTGCCCGGCGGCCTGCGCTTCTGCGCCACCAGATAATTCTTGGCCGTATTGTCGGCGATGCGGTAAAGCCAAGTATAAAACGCGCTCTCGCCGCGAAAGGCCGGCAGTGCGCGATACGCCTTCAGAAACACCTCCTGTGCCACATCCTGCGCCTCGCTGAAGTCACGGATATAGCGCGATATCTGGCGCACGATCTTGTGTTGATACTTCAACACCAGGACATCAAATGCCTCCTTGTCTCCTTTCTGAACGCGATCAACCAGCTCCCGATCAATGTTGTGCTCGCCCATCCAGGCCTTCCCCTTTCTTTGCTGCGAGGCATTCCATTGCTGATTCTATAGACCTTGCGCTTCGCATATAGTTCGCGGGCCGCGACAGCATTCGCGACGGCATTATGGATTACACTATGCGCTGCACCCTGCTCCCCGTGTAACCGGGCGAATTATGAACCGAAAACTTCCTCTGCGCCAACGGCCATGACTGATCGCTCACACAGCACTGACGTCCTCGTCATTGGCAGCGGCATAGCTGGACTCAGTCTAGCACTGCGCCTTGCGCCGCGCGCGCGCATCGCTGTCGTCACCAAGGGTCCGCTCAAGGAGGGGGCGACCTTCTATGCGCAGGGCGGCATCTCGGCGGTGCTCGACAAGAGTGACTCTATCACCTCGCACATTGAAGACACGTTGAACGCGGGCGCAGGCCTGTGCGATCCCGACATCGTGCGCTTCACCGTGGAGCGTGGCAGAGAATGCATACAGTGGCTGGTGGATCAGGGGGTGGCCTTTACGCGCGAGAAGCAGGCCGATGGCACAGATACTTATCACCTCACGCGCGAAGGCGGCCACAGCCACAGACGCGTCATCCATGCGGCGGATGCCACCGGGCGCGCGGTGGAGACCACGCTGGAGCATCTGGTACGGCGTCACCCCAACATACGCCTGTTCGAGCAGCACATCGCCGTCGACCTCATCACCGCCGCCAAGCTCGGGCGTGCGCCGCAGCATTGCCTCGGCGCCTATGTGCTCAACCGTGGCAGCGGTCATGTAGAAGCCTTCAGCGCACGCTGCGTGGTGCTCGCCACCGGCGGCGCGGGCAAGGTGTATCTCTACACCAGCAATCCGGATGTCGCCACCGGCGATGGCATCGCCATGGCTTGGCGCGCCGGCTGCCGCGTCGCCAACATGGAGTTCGTGCAGTTTCACCCCACCTGCCTCTATCACCCGAAGGCGAAATCATTCCTGATTACCGAGGCGGTGCGCGGTGAAGGCGGGCGGCTGTTGCTGCCGGACAGTACACCGTTCATGCACAAATTCGACCCGCGTGCCGAGCTCGCGCCGCGCGACATCGTAGCGCGCGCCATCGACCATGAGATGAAGCGCCTGGGCACGCCGTGCGTGTATCTCGACATCAGCCACCAGCCGGCGGAATTCATCCGGTCGCATTTTCCGACCGTGTATGCGCGCTGCCTGGAGTTCGGCTTCGACATGACCCAGGAGCCGCTTCCCGTGGTGCCCGCCGCGCATTACACCTGCGGCGGCGTGATGACCGACCGCTACGGACGCAGCGACATCGCCGGTCTCTATGCGGTCGGCGAAGTGGCCCACACCGGATTGCACGGTGCCAACCGTATGGCGAGCAACTCGCTGCTCGAATGCGTGGTGTTTGCCGCCTCGGCAAGCCGGGATATCGAGCAGCGTCTGGCGCAGGCACCACTGCCGGGCGAACTGCCGCAATGGGATGAGAGCCGCGTCACCAATTCCGACGAAGAGGTGGTGGTGGCGCACAACTGGGATGAGCTGCGGCGATTCATGTGGGACTATGTGGGCATCGTGCGTACCACCAAACGCCTGCAACGCGCGCAACGGCGCGTCGATCTGCTGCTGCACGAGATCTCCGAATACTACGCCAACTTCTGCGTCACCAACGACCTCATCGAGCTGCGCAACCTCGCGCTGGTCGCCGACCTCATCCTGCGCTCGGCGCTCGCGCGCAAGGAGAGCCGCGGCCTGCACTACACGCTCGACTACCCACAACAGGATCAGAGCCGTCCGGTGGCCGATACTATTCTGGTTCCGGAGGGGTATGAGGTGCGGCCAGAAGCCGTACCCGTAACCGCCTGAGACTGTCGGCATCAAGCATGTCGCCCAGCAAAATCACCGTGTACCGGCGCCAAGGCCAGCGCTGAGCAACCGGCACAAAATTCAGAATCACCCACTGCGGATGTACGTAAGCACCCGGCAACAGACGGGCCTGTATCTCGCTACCTGCCGCATCATGCAAGATCCACTCCCCCAGCGCATCCCAGACCAGCTCCAGGATTGCACCCCGCTTGAGCAACACGTTACTGAGAGACCACATCAGGCTGGCACTGATCAATCCTGCCAGCAGCAGCATGACTTCCTGTGCCAGCGGCAACAGGAAGGTTAACGTCAACGCGCCTGCATGTATCAAAACGAGCAGCACAATAAGCCGGCGGGAGGGACGCAGTGCAAGACGGAGCGCAGCAGAGGCAGGTACGGACGACAGGGATACCGGTTCCATGCAAGAATAATAAGACATGAATGCGGTATGGCACAGCTTTCTTCTCGCTCACGGCGCCAGCATCGGGCAGGCGCAAGCCGTGAGCTTTGGTGACGCCGCGCGCAAGGCAGCCGTACAAGACACGATCATCACCGACCTTTCGCACCTCGGGCTGATCTCGGTGGCAGGCGCCGACGCCGCCGTCTTTCTGCAGGGCCAATTGAGTAATGACCTGAATCAGGTGACTGAGACGCGCAGCCAGCTCAGCGCCTGGTGCAGTGCCAAGGGCCGCGTGCTGGCGCTGATGCGCGTGTTCAAGCGCGCCGATACCTATTACCTGCAATTGCCGCGCGATATTCTGGAGGCAACGCTCAAACGCTTGCGGATGTATGTCTTGAGATCGCAAGTGACGCTCCATGACGCAAGCGACACCTTTATAGGGGTGGGACTTTCCGGCGCCGGCGCGCCCGCCCTGCTCACACGCGCGCTGGACACGATCCCGCCGCCCGCCAGCGGTGTGCTGCACAGCGGGGATGCCCTCACCCTGCTCGGCCTGCCCGGCACAGAGCCGCGCTTTGCCATCATCGCCGGCATCGAAACGGCACAAGACCTGTGGCGCCGGTGTGCCGGTGCCGCGACACCCGACGGCGGCGAGGTCTGGTCGCTGCTCGACATCCGCGCCGGGCTGCCCGCGATCCACAGCGCCACGCAGGACATGTTCATACCGCAGATGATCAATCTCGACCTCATCGGCGCGGTGAGCTTCACCAAGGGCTGTTATCCCGGCCAGGAGATCGTGGCGCGCACACAGCATCTCGGCAGCGCGAAGCGGCGTATGTATTACGCCTGTGCGCGCGCCGCTGCACCGCCCGTGCCCGGCGCGACGTTATACTCCACGCAAAACGGCCAAGCCATCGGGCAGGTCATTGAGGCGGCGCCCGGCCCGGCAGAGGATGTGGAACTGCTCGCTGTGGTGCCCATAGCGGATGTGGTCGATCAGCACGTCAGCCTCCATAGCGCCGGCGGGCCCACGCTACGTTTTATAAAACTGCCCTACTCAGGAGTCATCAAGTAAGATGACAACGTGACTCCTGAGTAAATACACTGTTTTATCTACCCCCACCCTGTCCCGCCCCCTAGACAAGGGGCGGAGACGTAGCGGGAAGTGTAGTCTTACTTACTGACTTATGAGTAATCCAACGCCGGAATAATGCCCTTCAGAAATCACCCATCCGGTCGATAATAATGAGGGGAGACATGCCATGATGCTGGAAGAAAAATTTCTATCCGACCTGCTGGATGACATCCATCACAATCGCCTCGCCCTGCCCACCTTGCCGGAGATCGCACTCAAGGTGCGCAAGGTGGTGGACGATCCCAACGCCACCACCGCGCAGATCGCCAAGGTCGTCGCCATCGATGTGGCGCTGTCGGCACGTCTGATTCAGGTGGCGAACAGCCCGATGTTGCGCGGACTCACTGTGGTGAACAATCTGCAATCCGCCATCGCGCGTCTGGGCCATGTGCTGGTGCGCAATCTGGTGACGAGTCTGGTGATGGAACAGCAGATGCACCTGGCACGCAACCCGCTGTTAAAAACACGCATCATGGCACTGTGGCAGCATAGCACTCAGGTCGCGGCGATCAGTCACGTACTCGCCGCACACTTCACCACACTCAAACCCGACGAGGCCATGCTGGGAGGATTGATTCACGGCATTGGCACGCTGCCCATACTCATGCGCGCGGCAAAGTTTCCGGAACTGATAGCCGACGATGAGGCGCTTGACCGTATCATCACCCGCCTGCACACACAAGTCGGCAAGGCGATACTCGAGGCATGGGCCTTCCCGGAGGAATTGATCGCCGTGGTCTCCGGGCATGAAGACCTGGAGCGCGACAAGACGCCAGAAGCTGATTATACCGATGTGGTAATGATCGCCAACCTGCAAAGTTACATCTGCGGCTCGCACCGCCACAGCAGCCCCGACTGGGAACACATCCCTGCCCTCGCCAAACTGGGCCTGAGCCCGGAGGTGAGCATCGTGTCGATGGAGGAGACCGCGCGCGGAAGACGTGCAGGAAGTGCAGCGCCTGCTGACCTCTTAAGCGCTCATAAGGCCATGAGCAAGGCTATACTTCCCGATAGGCTCCCGCCCCCTGTTCAGGGGGCGGGACAGGGTGGAGGTAGGGTAAACACGGTATTTACTCAGGTTTCCGGCCGCATATGCGGAAATAGCAGCACATCGCGGATGGAGGCTGAGTCGGTGAGCAGCATCACCAGGCGGTCGATGCCGATACCTTCACCAGCCGTCGGCGGCATACCGTATTCGAGTGCGCGGATGTAGTCGGCATCGTAGTGCATCGCCTCGTCATCTCCCGCGTCTTTCTCTTTCGCCTGCCTGCGAAAACGTTCAGCCTGATCTTCCGCGTCGTTTAATTCAGAAAAGCCGTTGGCGATCTCGCGCCCGCCGACGAACAGCTCGAAGCGGTCAGTGACGAACGGATCTGCGGTGTTGCAGCGGGCAAGCGGCGACACCTCGGTGGGGAAGGCGGTGATGAAGGTGGGATTTTGCAGATGCTGCTCCACGGTCTTCTCAAATATTTCAAGCTGCACCTTGCCCAGCCCGTAACTGTCCTTGAGCGGGATATGCAACGCCGCAGCGGCCATGCGCGCCGCGGCTAGCGACTCCAGATCAGCGTCACGCAGATGCGGATTGAAATGCAATATGGCATCCTGCACCGTGCGACGGGCAAATGGCTTGCTGAAATCAAACTGATGCCCCTGACAAGCGATGCTCATCGTGCCGAGCACGTCATGCATCAGCTTGCGCAGCATGACCTCGGTGAGGTCCATGAGATCGTTGTAGTCCGCATAGGCCTGATAAAACTCCAGCATGGTGAATTCGGGATTATGACGCGTGGACAATCCCTCATTGCGAAAGCTGCGGTTGATCTCGAACACGCGTTCAAAGCCGCCCACCACCAGGCGCTTCAAATAGAGTTCCGGCGCTATACGCAGAAACATGTCCATGCCGAGTGCGTTGTGATGCGTCTTGAACGGGCGCGCCGTCGCTCCACCCGGTATCACGTGCATCATCGGCGTTTCCACTTCGAGGAAATTGTGTTCGGCGAGAAAGCTACGCATGAAATTGATGATACGCGTGCGCAGCTCAAAGACCTTGCGCGTATCCTCATTCATGATGAGATCAAGATAACGCTGGCGATAGCGTATTTCCTGATCTACCAGACCGTGAAATTTTTCCGGCAGCGGGCGCAGCGACTTGGTGAGCAGACCTATGCCATCCACGCGCACTGACAGCTCGCCGGTCTTGGTCTTGAACAGCGTGCCTTCGGCCCCGAGGATATCGCCGATGTCCCACTTCTTGAAACCTTCTTCGTAGCACTCGGCGGAAACGGCATCGCGCTGCACAAACAGTTGAATGCGCCCCGACATGTCCTGTATCTGCGCGAAGCTCGCCTTGCCCATGACGCGCTTCGCCATCATGCGCCCGGCCACCTTCACGCGCACCGATTCACCTTCCAGCGCGGCGTTGTCGAGCGCACCGTATTTCTCGTGCAGTCCGGCAGCGAGGCTGTCGCGCCGGAAGTGATTGGGAAAGGGATTGCCCTGCGCGCGCAATGCAGCCAGCTTCGCGCGCCGCTGCGCGATCTGCGCGTTTTCGTCGGAGGAAATGTTGTTATTTTCGTCGCTCATACTAATTGAATTTTTACCTCGCCACTCGCCACTAGCCACTAGCCACTTGTTGTTTCAAACTCGCCTCAATAAAGTCGTCCAGATCACCGTCCAGCACTGCCTGCGTATTGGCCTTCTCTACTCCGGTACGCAGATCCTTGATGCGCGACTGATCCAGCACGTAGGAACGTATCTGGCTGCCCCAGCCGATGTCCGATTTGGAGTCTTCCAGCACCTGTTTTTCCGCGTTGCGTTTTTGCATTTCGCGCTCATACAGTTTCGCCTTCAACTGGCTCATCGCGGTGGCGCGGTTTTTATGCTGTGAGCGGTCGCTCTGGCACTGTACCACAGTGTTGGTTGGCAGGTGCGTGATGCGGATGGCGGATTCGGTGCGGTTCACATGCTGGCCGCCGGCACCGCTGGCGCGGTAGGTGTCGACCTTGAGATCGGCGGGATTGATGTCTATCTCGATGCTCTCGTCCACCTCAGGCGTGACGAATACCGAGGCAAACGAGGTATGGCGGCGGTTGCCCGAGTCGAACGGCGACTTGCGTACCAGCCGGTGCACGCCGGTCTCGGTGCGCAACCAGCCGTAGGCGTAATCACCCTCAATCTTGACGCTGGCGCCCTTGATGCCGGCCACTTCACCCGGCGCATGATCGATCACTTCGGTGCGAAAACCGCGCCGCTCGGCCCAGCGCAGATACATGCGCAGCAGCATGCTGGCCCAGTCCTGCGCCTCGGTACCGCCGGAGCCGGACTGGATGTCGAGAAAGGCGTTATTCGGATCCATCGGATTGGAAAACATGCGTCGGAACTCAAGTTGCGCCAACTGTTTTTCCGACTTGTCGAGATCGGCGACGACGGCGTTTACCGTAACCTCATCGCCCTCCTCCTGCGCCATTCCCAGCAAGGACTGCGCATCGGCAAGGCCGCCTTCAAGCGCGGACAGTGTCGTCACCACCTGGGTCAGTTGCACACGTTCGCGCCCCAGTTCCTGCGCACGCTCGGCGTTACCCCAGACAGCGGGATCGGCCAGCTCGCGCTCGACTTCGGTCAGGCGTTCGCGCTTGTGGTCGAAGTCAAAGATACCCCCTCAGGGTCTGATAACGCCCCTGGAGTTCTTTGATGCGGGTGAAGACGGGATTGAGTTCGAGCATGACCTTGGTTTGGATATCTGCCACAATAAAAATAATTTTAGCACATGTTCAAGGCGATCCCCATGGAGATACTGATCACCCGCAGCCTGGAAACCCTGCTATTTCCACCCGCCAGCATTATAGTGTTGTTGGTGACGGGACTGCTGTTGTTGCGCCGTCACCGGCGGCTGGCGCTAAGCGTGATCTGGCTTGGCATTACCAGCCTGTACGTCTTGAGTATGCCGTCAACGGCGCACTGGTTAACACAATCGCTGGAGGTTTACCCGGCACTGCAAGCGCACGATCTAAAAAGCAATCCGGCCCAGGCCATCGTGGTGCTCGGGTCGGGCCGCTATGCGAGTCCGCCAGAGTATGGCGGCGACACCGTCTCGACGGGCGGACTGGAGCGCCTGCGTTACGCGGTACACCTGCACAAGCTCACCGGCCTGCCGCTGGTGGTCTCCGGCGGCTCACCCTTCGGCGAGCCTGTCCCCGAGGCGGTATTAATGAAGGACTCCCTGGTCAACGATTTTCAGGTCACGGATGTCTGGCTCGAAGATCAAAGCCGCACCACGGCGGAAAACGCCTTCCTGACCAAGGCGCTGCTGGACAAGCGCGGGATTCATCATGTGTATCTGGTGACCCACGCCTGGCACATGCTGCGTGCGGTGAGAATTTTTGAGCAGGCCGGATTAGCCGTAACCCCTGCGCCTTCGATGTTTTCTTCGGCAGAGAGTGGCCACGCTGTTCTGCTGGAGTGGCTACCGAGCGCGGGAGCGCTCAAGAAAACCTGTCTGGCACTGCATGAAAAACTGGGGCTATGGTGGTATCTAGTGCGTCATCGTACCGGCAAAGCAGATAATACATCCGCCAGATAATCCACCGCCTGCCGCACGCCGGCGGGCGCAACCGGTGGCCGTGCCGGCATCGCCCACAGCGTTTGCAGCGCGTCGAAAATATCACCGCGCTCAAGTTGCGCGCGTCCTATTTCAAGACTGCGGCCATTGCGGTCCAGCCACTCGACCAGATAGGGCTCTTCCGGCCAGTCATGGCGCTTAACATAAAGCATCGGCACAGCATTACACGCCACCTCTGTGAAACTGCCATAACCCGGCTTGCCAATCAGCGCATCGCTGCTGCACAAAATATCCATAAAGTGCATGGACAACGATTCGATGCTGACCGCATCCGGATGCGTCACGCGCCATGCCTCCGCCACCAGCCAGCGTATACGTGGTGACCGTGGCCAGTCGTTGATGGGCAGGCGCATCTCGATGCCGCCGGGCGCGATCAGCACCAGACGGTCGCGTTCGGACAGCCCCAGTCTGCGGTTGATCTCGGCACGGCGCGTATGACCGATGCGCGCGACCGGGCCGATGGAGCGGCGGCGCGCAATATCCGTCATCGGCATGTGCGGTTCGGTTTGCAGAAAACATGCGGCGCTGTTGCCGACGCTGTTGCCGGCGCTGTTATAGGCCGCGAGCATCTGCGCGTGAATTTCGGCGGCCTCCGGGCGCTGGCCGCAGTAGTGTGCGTAGACGTCCGCCCAGTTGAGCGAGCACAGCGCCACGGCGGGAATGCCGGCCTCCGCCGCGCCGGCCAACGTCAGATACGGCACGTTGGCGAGCACGAGATCGGGCGCGAGGGCGGCGAGCGCTTGCGCCTCCTCCCGCACCCTGCCCTCCCAATGCCGGTGAAATTCCGCGTAGGCACGCGCACTTTCGTCCACCAGCACGCCCACCGCCGAGGCCATGCGCATGCCGAAATCACTCGCCACCGGCACGTGCGTAAATTCACCCTCGAAGCGCGCAGCGAGCAGTGCGGGCGGCACGGTGGTGCGCAGCGTGACGCGCAAATCCGGAATGCGCTGGCGCAGTGCATTGACCACCGGCGCGGTCTGCGCCGCGTGGCCGAAACCGTGCGATGAAATGGCGATGAGCAGATGCGGCATGCGCGTCAGCGACAGGATTCCTGCAATTCCCGGTCGAGTTCGCGCAAGCGCTCCGGCGTGCCGATGTCTATCCAGCGACCCCGGTAGTGCTCGCCGCTCACTGCCTTGGCGCTCATCGCCGTGCGCAACAGCGGCGCCAGCGGAAATGCGCCCGCCTGGCAGTCCGCGAACAACTCCGGGCGATAGACACCGATGCCGCTGAAGGTGAGCTTCGGCCCGTCATCCTCGCAGACCTGTCCAGCGCGCAATACAAAATCCCCGCTGTTGTGATGCGGCGGGTTGTCGGCCAGCACCAGATGCGCCAGACCCTCCGGCACGCGCGGCAGGCGTGCAAATGGATAATCGGTCCAGATGTCGGCGTTCACTACCACAAAGGGCGCAGCGCCGAGCAGCGGCAAGGCCTGGTAAATGCCGCCGCCGGTTTCGAGCGGCTGATCGCCTTCGGCGGAATACACAATCACCGCGCCGTAACGGCGCCCGTCGCCCAGCGCCTGCTCGATGTTTGCGCCGAGGTGCGCGTGATTGATGACGATCTCGCGCACGCCAGCCCGCACCAACGCCTCGATGTGATACTCGATGAGCATGCGTCCGCCTGCGCGCAACAGCGGTTTCGGCGTGTGATCGGTGAGCGGGCGCATGCGCTCGCCGCGCCCCGCCGCCAGGATCATCGCCTTCATCCCATACGCCCTTGCATACGCGGCAGCACGTGATCGCGCAGCAGCGCATGCATCGCGCCGAGTTCGGGGTAGCGGGCACTCACCTCCATGACGTAGCCTAACGTGCGCGGAATGTCCTTGAGGTAACCCGGCTTGCCGTCGCGGATGTTCAGGCGCGCAAAGATGCCGATGGCCTTGAGGTGGCGCTGCATCCCCATCCAGTCAAACCAGCGCAGGAATCGTGGCTCGTCAATTCCGCCCAGCAGGCCGCCGTGTACCAGCCGTGTGCGATAGCGCAGCACCCATTCCTCCACGCGCGCGCGCGGCCAGGCGATATAACAGTCGCGCAACAGCGAGACGAGGTCGTAGGTGATGGGGCCGTGCACAGCGTCCTGGAAGTCGAGGATGCCGGGATTATTGGTTGCGGTAACCATGAGATTGCGCGAGTGAAAATCACGGTGCACGCACACCTGCGGCTGCTCCAGCGCCGAGTGTGCAAGCGACTCACACGTGCGTTCGAACACCGCGCATAGCTCCGTGTCCGGAATCCACTCCAGATGCCGCTCCAGAAACCAGTCGCGAAACAAAACCATCTCGCGCATGAGGAGCGCATCATCATACGGCGGCAGGGGCAAGGCCGTGACCCCGTCGCAGCGGGATTGCAGCCGCCACAGCGCATCTAGGGCATCGCCGTACAGACGCTCGACCGTATCCTCGTTCAGCGCGTCGAGATAGCAGCGCGTACCGAGATCGCCTAGCAGCAGGAAGCCGCGCTCCAGGTTCTGCTCCAGCACCTCGGGCACATGCAGGCCGTACGCCAGAAAGGCGCGTGCAATCGCCACAAACGGGCGGCAATCCTCATGGGCGGGCGGTGCATCCATCACAATACGCGTCTCCCCGTCATGGTGCACGCGGAAATAGCGCCGGAAACTTGCGTCGCTCGAGGCCGGTGTGAGCGTGAAATGCTCCAGACCACGCTCAGCGCGCAGCCAGCGGGTCAGCTCATCAAGGCGTTCGGGCATGGCGGCCAGGCTCAAGAGTGGGTTGGCGTCTGAAAGTGATTGAATCTAACGTCATTCTATGCGATTTTACGCAGGTTCCTATAACTAACAAGAGTCGCCTTGTGTTACGCAAGCCGCTGACCCATATTCTCCCGTTATCCGCCTTGGCCTGCCTGTTGCTGGCCACGCCGCTTGCCTCGCGCGCCGCCGGTCTCGCCAGCGCTGACTTTGATTTATGCAGCGAGCCGGACAGTCAGCACAGTCTGCGCGAAGCCCTCACCCCGACGAGCGATGAGAACACCTACCTCGACGCCGATGAGTCGGAGGCCCTGCAAAACGAGATTTTCAATTTCAAGGGCGACGTATTCATGCGCCGTTCGGGCCGGGAAATGGAGTCCGACAGGGCCACCTACAATCGCACCCAGGACACGGTGCGGGCCTTGGGCAATGTACGTTACCGCCAGCACAATCTGAGTCTGCACGGCAACTCCGGCTATTTCGAACTGGGTAACAACACCGGCGAGATGGAAACCATCACCGATTTCCGTCTGCCGGACAAACACGGGCGCGGCACCGCGGCCAGCGTGATATTCGAAAGCCGCGATCATCAACGCATCAAACAGGGCATCTACACCACCTGCAATACCGGCAGCGACGACTGGTACCTGCACTCCTCCGACATCAAGCTGGACCAGGCCGAGGGCGTCGGCGCGGCGCGCAACGTGTGGATCGAGTTCAAGGGCGTACCCATCTTCTATTCGCCCTACATGACCTTTCCGCTCAACAACAAACGCAAATCGGGATTTCTCGCGCCAAGCTTCGTCACCTCCACGGAGACCGGCAGCGACATCCGCGTGCCGTATTACCTCAACATCGCACCGGAGCGCGACGCCACCGTTACCGCGCGCAACATCACCAAACGCGGCCTGCAAATCCTGGGTGAATTCCGCTACTTGAGCCCGGACAGCCACGGTCAACTGGATGTGGGCTACCTGCCGAACGACAGCACCCAGAATGACTCCCGCCAGTTAGTGAGCTATCGCCACAGCGGCACCCCCGCGCCACGCTGGAGCACCGACGTAAACTTCGGTTATGTGTCGGACAAAAGCTACTTCGAGCAACTGGGCGACACCCTGAGCATCGCCAGTACCACGCATCTGGAGCGTCGCGCCGAGGCCACCTACCGCGAAGACAACTGGAACGCGACCGGGCGCGTGCAGACGTACCAGACCGTGGATGAAACACTTCCCGGCAGTTCGCGCCCCTACCAGCGGCTGCCGCAGTTATTGTTCAATGCAAATCTGCCGCCAGAGCCTTTGCCGAAAGATCCTTTGCTGAAAAATCCGTGGGGGAGAAATGCAGCAATCAGTGGCGAATATGTGCACTTCGACCGTGCGGACAGCCTCACCGCACAGCGTATCGACCTCCAGCCCACGGCAAGCCTGCCCTTCTCCACCGATGCGGCTTACCTCACACCCACGCTCGGCGTGCGCCACACGCAGTACCTGCTCAACGGCAAGACAGCGGGAACGGCGTATGACACGCGCCGCACCCTGCCCACCCTCAGCCTAGACAGCGGCGTGTTTTTCGAGCGTGATGCTGATTTTAGCGAGCGCCGCTTCACCCACACGCTGGAGCCGCGCCTGTACTATCTCTATGTGCCGTTACAGGATCAATCCAATATCCCGGTGTTCGACAGTGGAGAGACCGATTTCAGTTTCGCCAACCTGTTCCAGACCAACCGCTTCAGTGGCGCCGACCGCGTGGGCGATGCCAATCAGGTCACGCTTGCGCTCACCTCCCGCCTGCTCGACGGCGACGGTGGCCAGGAAAGGTTGCGCGCGAGCATCGGTCAAATCCATTACTTCCATGACCGCACAATCACTCTGCCGGGGGGGGCCGTCGATACAGCAGTAAATTCCGACATCGTCGGCGAACTTAGCGGTAATGAACTGGTCTCACACTGGAGTCCCAGTGCCAACTTCCTCTGGAACCGGCAGCAACGACAGATTGACACGGCCGCCGTTGGCGTACGCTACCGCTCGGATGAAAAGCATTTGCTCAACCTCACCTACCGTTATCAACGCGACTCACTAGAGCAAACCGACCTCACTGCCCTGTGGCCGCTGAGCAGAACCCAGCAACACCAGTGGAACGCCGTCGCGCGCTGGAACTACTCGCTGCCGGACAGGCGCACGCTGGAATCGCTCGTCGGGATTGAATACGACACCTGTTGCTGGCGGGTGCGCGTGACCAACCGCCACTTTATCAACAACACCGTGGGCGGCAACAACACCGCACTGTTTCTGCAACTGGAACTGAAAGGCCTCACCAGTTTCGGCGACAAGGCATATCGCAAAGGACTGGAAGGCCTGCTCGATTCCTCCACCTTCAAGCGCTGACGCATCACTCGGGAGACACCAAGCAAGATATACTATGGGCCAGGTGTCTCCCGAGTAAAAACCCTGGTTTACTCTACCCCCACCCTGTCCCGCCCCCTCAACAGGGGGCGGGGACGTGTAGGAGAGCGTAGCCTTAATTACTGACTTATGAGTCATTCCGATGAAGTTACGTTATCTGTTTGCAGCTGTTCTGTTGCTACCGTTTTCAGCGCTGCATGCGGCAGAGCCCAAGGCCGCGCGAACAAGCGTCATCGCCCTGGACAGAATCCTCGCGGTGGTGAACAACGACGTCATCACCCAGAGCGAACTTGCCACCGAGATGCGTACCATCACGCAACAACTACGCCAGCAGAATATTGAGATTCCCCCCGTCGAGGTTCTGCAAAAACAGGTGCTGGAGCGCCTCATCGTCAAGCATCTGCAGCTGCAGCTTGCGGAAAGCACCGGTATCCGCGTGGATGACGACACGCTGGCCCGCGCCATCAACACCATTGCCAAACAAAACAACATCACACTGAGTGAGTTCCGCGACATCCTTACGCGTGACGGCTTCGACTTCGCGCTATTCCGCGAAAATATCCGCCAGGAGATCATCATCAACCGCCTGCGCCAACGTCAGGTGGACAGCCGCATCAACGTCACCGACCAGGAAATCGGCGACTTTCTCACCATGCAGGGAGCACAGGGCGCCAGCGCGGGCAATGAATACCATGTGGCGCAGATACTGATCGGACTGCCTGAGGCCGCTGCACCGGAAAAGGTACAGGCGGCGCAAGCCAAGGCCCAGCAGGTGCTGGACAGACTGCGTGCAGGCGCGAGCTTCACCGATACGGCTGCCTCCGTCTCGCAGGACCCGCAAGCCATGCAGGGTGGCGATCTCGGCTGGCGTACGGCGGCGCAACTCCCCAGTGTGTTTGCCGACGTGGTGCCGCGCATGAAGCCCGGCGACATCAGCGATCTCATACGCAGCGCGAGCGGTTTTCATATCGCGAAGTTGATCGAGCAGCGCGGCGGTGAACAGCACATAGTCAAACAGACGCTCGCGCGCCATATACTGGTACGTCCCAACGAACTCACCTCGGACAAGGATGCACAGACCCGCCTCGAACAACTCAAGCAACGCATCGACGGCGGCGAAGACTTCGCCGGACTGGCGCGCTCCCACTCCGAGGATGCCGCTACGGCCGTCAACGGTGGGGCCCTCGGTTGGGTCAACCCGGGCGATCTCGATCCGCGCTTCGAAGAGGCGATGAACACCCTCAAGCCCAACGAGGTCAGCGCGCCGTTCCAAAGCTCCTTCGGCTGGCATATCGTGCAAGTGATGGAACGGCGCGACCATGACAACACTGAGGAATTCCGGCGTACTCAGGCGCGCGAGGCGATCCGTCAGCGCAAGATCGAAGAAGAAACCCAGACCTGGGTACGCAGCCTGCGGGATGAAGCGTATGTGGAATACAAGACTGCTGAAGAATAGTAGTAAGTGGCAAGTAGCAAGTGGCAAGATAAAAAATCTTTAATACAGAGTGATATCCTGTGTTACTTGCTACTTTATACTTGCTACTTAAATGATACGCCTCGCTCTAACTCCTGGTGAACCCGCCGGTATCGGCCCCGACCTCTGCATACAGATCGCGCAGGAGCGGTTTCCCGCCGAGCTCGTCGCTGTCGCCGACCCCGCGCTGCTGGCTCTGCGCGCACGCGAACTCGGCCTTGCGTTCAAGACGGAAATCTTTGATCCAACGCTGGCGCCACAACCGCACACACCCGGCACACTCAAGGTGTTGCCCGTGCCGCTGGCAAGACCCGCGCAGTGCGGCAAACTCGATGCGGCCAACGCGGAGTATGTGCTGAACACACTGCGCGCCGCGGTGGCGGGCTGCCTCACGGGCACATTCGATGCGCTCGTCACCGGCCCGGTGCACAAGGGCATCATCAATGACGCCGGATTCCCCTTCGCGGGCCACACGGAATTTCTCGCCGAACTTACGCATACCCCGCAACCGGTGATGATGCTCGCAATCCCCGGCCTGCGCGTGGCGCTTGTCACTACGCACCTGCCGCTCAGCGCTGTGAGCCGCGCCATCACCGCGCCGCGCCTGGAGGCCGTGCTGCGTGTGCTGCAGCATGATCTGCAAACGCGCTTTAACATCCCTCAGCCGCGCATTCTCGTCTGCGGTCTCAATCCGCATGCGGGTGAAGGCGGCCACCTGGGGCGCGAGGAAATCGACATGATCGAACCGGTGCTGGCACGCCTGCGCGCCGAAGGCATGCAACTCACCGGCCCCCTGCCCGCCGACACGCTGTTTGTGCCCGACACGCTGGAACAGGCGGATGCCGTGCTCGCCATGTACCACGATCAGGGCCTGCCGGTGCTGAAACATACGGGGTTCGGCGCCGCGGTCAACATCACCCTGGGCCTGCCCATCATCCGCACCTCGGTCGATCATGGCACGGCGCTGGAACTCGCCGGCAGCGGCGCGGCGCGCAGCAGCAGCCTGCTGGCGGCAATGCAGGCCGCACTCACACTTGCGACGCGCAACGCCGGTGTCTGAGCGCTCCGGACACACCGCGCGCAAGCGTTTCGGCCAGCACTTTCTGCACGATCGCGGTGTGATTCAGCGCATCATCGCCGCCATTCATCCCCAACCTGGCGAGCCGCTGGTCGAGATCGGACCTGGCCGCGGCGCGCTCACCCGCGACCTGCTGCGCGCAGTCGGGACGCTCGACGTCATCGAGCTGGACCGCGATCTGATCGAACCCCTGCGCACCTCGTGCACGGAGCTGGGCGACCTGCGCATACACCAGCAGGATGCGCTGCGCTTTGATTTTTGCGCCCTGATGAAGAACGAGGCACGGCTGCGTGTCATCGGCAACCTGCCCTACAACATCTCCACGCCGCTGCTGTTCCATTTGCTGCAACAGGCGCACTGCATCCGCGACATGTATTTCATGCTGCAGAACGAAGTCGTCGAGCGCATGGCCGCCGCACCGGGTAGCCGCACATACGGGAGGCTGTCGGTAATGATTCAGTATCGCTGCGCAGTGACCAAACTATTTCATGTCGGACCGGGCGCCTTCACCCCCGCGCCGAAGGTGGATTCCGCCGTGATACGCATGGTGCCGCACACCTCACCGCCAGTAGTGGTGGCCGATGAGAAGGTTTTCGATCAAGTAGTACGGGCGGCCTTCGCGCAACGGCGCAAGACGTTGCGCAATGGCCTGAAAGAGCTGCTGTCGGATGCTGATATTCGCGCACTCGGCATTGATCCCGGCACGCGCGCCGAGCAGTTGTCGCTGCAGGACTTCGCCGCGCTTGGCAACGCCGTCACGCAACATCAGGGCAACTGATTTTTCCCAGCACAATACGCCGAAACCACCCACCGTTGAGTGCTATGTCGCTGACCACGTGCAGCGACGGCACAGCGGCCAGCACGTGCTCGAACACCACGTCGGTGCGCGTGGCGATCCTGCCCAGCAGCGGGCTCAGCAAACGGCGCAGCGGTGCCCGCTGGCCGGGGCGCAGGAATTTGTCGAGGATGAAAATCCTGCCGCCGGGCCTGAGCACGCGCGCAGCCTCGCCGAGTGCACGCGCAGGATTGGGCACCACGGCCACGATCAGATGCATGACGACGGCATCGAAGCTCGCATCCGCATAAGGCAACGCCATTACGTCGCCAATCTCCAGTGCTATCGCACGATCACCCTGCGCCGCACGCTGTTGTGCGCGGCGCAGCATTGCGGGGGTGATGTCGATGCCCGTGTAGTGAGCACCCTGGGGCAGATCGGGGATATCCAGCCCGCTGCCGATACCCGCAACAAGTATTCGCTTGCCGTTGACCCCACCGGGCATTTGCGCGAGCGCGGCCAGACTCTCCTGACGCCAGCGCCGGCTGGCGCGAGCCACGATAAGATCGTACAGCGGGGCGAGCAGCGTGTAGGAATATCGCAGCAAGGTTAATGCAGCGTATAAGGCATAGTGAGCGCAAAGGGCGGAATGATAGCGTCGAATTTTACCCCGTCATCCGCAACCATTTGATAGCTGCCCTGCATGGTGCCGAAGGGGGTTTCCAGCAGGGTGCCGCTGGTATACTGAAAACCTTCGCCGGGTTGCAGATACGGCTGCTCACCCACCACGCCATCACCGCGCACCTCCTGCACCTTGCCATTGGCATCGGTGATCATCCAATGGCGGCTGAGCAACTTGGCAGCGACGCTGCCGAGGTTCTGGATCGTAATGGTGTAGGCGAATACAAAGCGTCCTTTTTCAGGTGCGGACTGCTCCCCGATATAGACGGTTTCCACATCTATCTTCATCTTGTGCTGAGTTACTTCATTCATGTTTCTATTTCACCGCAATAACACTGTGCATGCAAGCTGTCTTACAGACGGCTGCCTGCAAGCGCGGCGCCGGTCAGCCCCACCTGTGTATTCAGCACCACCTGCACCGGCATGGCTTCCACTACCGGCGTCATGACTCCCTTGTCAAGAAAGGCGCGCATGAACCCACCCGCCCTCAACCATTCGATGATCCTGGGCGCGATGCCACCCGCGACATAGACCCCGCCGCGCGGCTGGGTGATGAGCGCGAGGCTGCCTGCCCACGCGCCGTAGAGCGTGACAAACAAATCCAGCGCTTCACCCGCCAGCCGATCCTGCACGCGCGCGGCATATTCGGTGATGGCTGCTGCCGCGTCACCGTCCTGCATCGCCTGCCGCAATGCCGGACTGGCCGCCGCGGGCTGGCGGCGGCAGAGAAAGTCGTAAATATTCACCAGACCTGGCCCGGACACGACCTGATCGTAAAATGCGCGGCCGTCACGCTGCATCAAATAGTGCAGCAGATCGATTTGCAGTTCATCGCGCGGCGCAAAATCGGCATGCCCGCTTTCGGAGGGAAGCACCTCGTAGTGGTCGTGTTGCCAGATCAACTGCGCCATGCCGAAGCCGGTGCCGGCGCCGATCACAAGGCGCGGCGCATGCTGCAGCGGAATACCCGCGTGCAATATATGCATGTCGGATTCCGCCAGGGCTTCGATGCCATAACCCGTGGCCTGAAAGTCGTTCATCAGCCGCACGCGGGGAATGGCGAACTCTCCCGCCAGCGTGCGCGAGTCGATCTGCCATGGCAGATGGGTCACCTGCACGGTTTGCCGCGCGCTGTCACCACGCACCGGCCCGGCCACACCGAAACAGGCCTTGTCGATGCGGGGTGAGCCCATGCCGGCCAGAAACTCGCTCAGCATCGGCGACACATGAGCGTAGGCCGCGCTTTCGTAACGCTGCTCCGCGAGCACGCGCGGCCCGGCGACGCCGAACTCCGTCACGCGCAGCCAGGTCTTGGTACCGCCGATGTCACCCGCCAGCACCTTCATGACGCTGTCAGCACATTCATGGCGGCAACTGCGCAGCGGCGGCCTGATCCAGATACCATTCCAGGATACCTTGCGGCTTTATTCTCTGCACCGGCAGCAGTGGCGCAGACGGCGCCTTCCGGAATACCCGGCCCAGGATAGCGGCCTTGCCCGCGCCGGGGGCGAGCAGCAGAATATTGCGCGCGTGATTGATCACCGGCAGGGTGATGCTGATGCGCCAGGCGTGCATGCTGTCCGCATAGACCGCGGTCACCGGACGCTTATCGGAGAGCGCGCTGCCGGTGGCGGGGAACAATGAAGCGATGTGCCCGTCCGGCCCCAGGCCCAGCAGCACCAGATCAAATTGCAGCGTGCCGTTCACGACCGGCAAATGCGACTCCAGCACCCTGGCATAGGCCGCCGCGCGCTGACGCACGTAGGCCAGCTCCGCCTCGATGCGATGAATCTGTGCGCGCGGAATCGGCACGTGCGCAAGCAATGCGCTTTCGACCATACCGTAGTTGCTGTCGGGGTGATCCGGGGGCACGCAACGCTCATCGCCGAAATAGATATGCACGCTGGACCAGTCGATTTCAGATGCAAAAGGTTTTTGCGCCAGGCGCTGATAGAGATGACGCGGCGTGGCACCGCCGGACAATGCCACGTGAAATGCGCCCCGGCATGACACCGCCTGCGCCGCGAGTTCTGCCACGCGCACTGCAGCGGCATGACTCAGTTTGTCCAGGTCGGGAAAGATGTGCACAGGATGGTCCACGTCAACGAATGATTGTGTGCTCAAAATATGATGGTTTTGTGATTTTCTTTCATGGCGCAGGATATAAAGTAACTCATGATTTCTCACCGCAATGAGCGTGCCATGAAATTTACAGTTACCAAGAATACCATGTTTTTGCCGATGCTTTCGGCCCTGGCCTGCATCGCTCTCGTGCAAATGCCGGCCGCCGCCAGCACAGCCGGCCAACAGGCTCCGGACATCAACAGCCCGGTCTGGATCAACAGCGCACCCCAGCGCATGGTCGATCTGCACGGCAAGGTCGTGCTGGTGGAGTTCTGGACATACGGCTGTTCCAACTGCCGCAACGTCGAACCTTATATCAAGGCATGGCACGAGAAGTATGCGCGCCAGGGCCTCGTCGTCATAGGCGTACACTCGCCGGAATTCGCGCACGAGAGTGCTGTTGCAAATGTCAAACGCTATGTGACAGAGCACGCCATCCGCCATGCCGTCGCCATCGACAATGACTTTGCCATCTGGAACAGTTATCACAACCGCTTCTGGCCCACGCTCTATCTGGTCGACAAACGCGGCGTGATACGCTACACCCACATCGGTGAAGGCGCTTACAATGAAACCGAACGCCAGATCGAGATGCTGCTTGCGGAGAAATAAAAACACCATGCAACACCGCAACACTAGATCTGTATTTATGCTTGCCCTGCTTATGGTCAGCGCAGGCATCAGCCGGGGCGGTGAATCTATTACTGTGGCAAAATTCTCTGACGGTGTTGCAGGCGAAATTCTAACGCAGGAGTGGCTACCGCTTGCGTTCAAAAAGATTGAAAAACATACGGTCTACAGCCTGATTGATGACAGCGGCACAGTCGTGGTCAAGGCGCAGAGTGAAGCCGCAGCCTCCGGCTTGACGCACGCAATGCGCATCGACCCGAAACGTTACCCGCTCCTGCGCTGGCGCTGGAAGGTCGATCACGTGATTCAAAAAGGCGATGTCAGAACCAGACAGGGTGACGACTATGCAGCACGCATCTATATCACGTTTGCCTATGAGCCGGACAAGGTGAGCTTCGGCAAGAAAGTCAAATACAAAGCCGCGCAATTCCTGTATGGCGATGTGCCCATAGGCGCGATCAACTACATCTGGGACAACAAAACTCCCGTGGGCGCCATAGTTGACAATAGTTATACCGATTTCGTCAAAATGATCGTGGTGGAAAGCGGCAATGACAAAGCTGGGCTATGGCTGGAGGAGGAGCGCAACATTTACCAGGATTACAAGCTGGCGTTTGGTGAAGAGCCACCCATGATCTCCGGTATTGCCATCATGACCGATACCGACAACACCGGCTCCAGCGCCACTGCATACTACGGTGACATCACATTCGCGGCGTCACCCTGACCTGCCCAATTTCCCTAGCAGCAACCTGCCGGTGTGCATGCCTCTGCATGTACCGCACCCTTGGACTCCGCCGCCGGACGTTTTGTGCCGGCGGGCGCACACCACGGGCTGGGTTCACGTGCGACACCCGGTACAACCCCGATAAAGTGGTTCCGGTACGGGCCGTCCGTCAGCAGCTTGTAGGTACGTTCGCATACCGCCATGCGCTCACCGCGCGTGTAGATGTGGCCTTCATCGTCGGTGACCGAAGTGTAGGGGCCACGATAAATCACCGCATGCCCGTAATCGAGGCACTCTGTGCCCGCCCCCTTCACCGCAGTGAGCGTGACCGAGCGGAACTCGATGCCTTCCACCACCTGCCACGGCGCAGCATCCCATTTATCATACTGCACGGCGAGGAACCCGGCCTTGGCGAAACTGTTGATGAACTCCTGCTCCTGAAATGCGCCTGAGATGCAGCCGCTCCACAGTTCCGGGTTGCCCTTGAGGTGCTGCGGGATCGGTTCGTCGCTTACGATGTCTGAAATTGCCACCCGCCCGCCCGGTTTCAGTACACGAATAATCTCGCGCACCATCTGCTGCTTGTGTGCATCGGCCACCAGATTCAGAACACAGTTGGATATCACCACATCCACTGAATTATCAGGGATCAGCGGGCGCGCGCGACGCTGTTCGTCCTGCCATGCGGTGAGTTCCGCCAGCGTGCAATCCGGATGCATGCTGTAATAATGCTCCAAGGCCTCCACATCGAGCATCAGGTCTTCGATCCTGGCCTTAGCGAAACGCACGCGGTCGCCGCCCAGATTCGCCGCCATCTCCGGCTGATATCTGCGCGCCAGTGCGAGCATGTCGTCGTTCATGTCCACACCGATGACTCGCCCGGTGCTGCCCACGAGTTGCGCCGCCATGTAGCAAATCTTGCCGCCACCGCTGCCCAGATCAAGCACGACATCACCCGTACGCACGTAGCGTGATGGATCGCCGCAGCCATAATCCTTTTCGATTATTTCCTGCGGTAACAATTTAAGCAGGCTCGCGTCGTAGTTTACCGGGCAGCATAATGTTTCCTGCCGCTCCTTGGCCCCTTGTGAATAGCGTTCCAGTACATTCTCTATTTGTGCGTTCATAACTTCCTCATCAATTCAGTGCGCCGCCACAACTGCTCCCCTGTCCAGCGGTGCAGCCATAACAGTGATCCTTTACCACAATCGGGTGATGCTCCAGATTAACATTCATTAATTGAGACAAATGCACGCGCGGCTTGCCATTGATGCGCAGCGGCAAATTGAGCATCTGGTTGAAATCGCAATCATACACATAGCCCTGCCAATCGACGCTGATGAGCGAGCGGCACATGACGCTGTCCAGATTGCTGTCCTGATAGGCGTCATGCAGCAACTGCATATAGCCGGTAAACTGGCCTCTGGAAACGAGCGTGCTGCCGAAACGCTGGATCGGCATATTGACCAGCGTGTACAGTTGATTGAACACCACGCCGTAGTGTTCGCCCAGGTATTTCTTGTAGTCCTGCTCCAGCGCCTGCTGTGGCGGTGGCAACGTCGGCCCCTGCGGATTATATGCCAGATGCAGTATCAGTCCGCTGCCTGCCTGGCCGTAGCCCAGCGCGTTCAGCTTGCGCAGGGCGCTGATGCTGTCGTCGAATACCCCTTTGCCGCGCTGCGCGTCTACGTTGTCTTCCAGATAGCACGGCAATGAGGCGGTGATCTCTACCTGATGGGCGGCCAGAAACTCCGCCATGTCGGCATAACCCGGCTGCTCCAGTATGGTGAGATTGCAGCGATCAATAACGCGTACGCCCAGTGCGCGCGCAGACTGCACCAGATCACGGAAATGTGGATTCATCTCCGGCGCGCCGCCGGTAAGATCGAGCGTACCGATGCCCCCAGTGCGCAAATAATCCAGCACGCAGTTGATCGTTTCACGTTGCATGACTTCCGTGCGGGTCGGGCCGGCGTTGACGTGGCAGTGCAGGCAGGCTTGGTTGCACAAATAGCCGAGATTCACCTGTAGCGTTTGCAATCGGGCGCGTCTCAACGCAGGGAAGTCGGTTACCTCCAGCAGGGGTAGTGTGGCGTGCATAATCTTATCCCATAGTCCGGAACAGCCATGCGCTGGTAGCGGCGAATCCGCCTGCGACGGGCAGTGTAATCAGCCAGCCGAACAGTATCAACCTCAGCGCGTCGTTCTGTTGCGGCTTCACGCGCTCGCTCCAGCGCACGCCCATTAACGCGCCTGTGCTCACATGGGTGGTTGACACTGGCAGGCCCAGCGGCGTGGCAGCGAGCACCAGTAACGAGGTACTGACATTGGCCATCAGACCACGGGTCGAGTCCAGTGACGAGACACGATGCGCCATCACCCGCAACACGCGCATGCCGCCCCAGAGCCCACCCAGCGCCATCACCAACGCCACCGCCACGATGGGCCACAGCAAACCACGGGCGCTGAGCGGTAAAGCCGGCGCCAGCGCCAGCACCAGAATCAGAAACGCGGCTATTTTGGGTACATCGTTGAGGCCGCGCGCAAAACTGGCCGCGCCGCTTGAAAGCCAATGCAGCACGGTCAGCACGCGCTGCGCGATGGGCGCAGGCATCACCTGCCGATCCTCCGCGCATACAAATGGGTTGCGCTGCCAATCCTTTTGCTCACAACAACCCGGCCTCCATGCTGGTATCTTTTTCTCCACAAAGCGCGCTGCCAGTAACAACATCCAGCACAGTACAATCGCCAGCAGCGGACCCAACAGCAGCGGCAACAGCGCCTTGTTGGCCACGGCTGTGGCGCGTAAACCTTCCGGACCGGCCAGCAGCAACACTGTACCGACGATGCCCCCCAGTAATGCATGGGTGGTAGACACCGGTAATCCAAAGCGGGTGGCGAGCAATATCCACGCCGCCGCACCCACTACCACTCCCCCGATAAAACCTAATGTCACCGGAAACCCGGCGGCAAGAAATCCGCTGCTGAAGGTGGTGATCAACGCAGCGCCCCACACTGCCGCAGCCAGCCCCCCTATCAGGGTGCATACCGTGCCCCACATAATCGCACGCACTGCACTGGAGGTACCGGAACCGGCGAGCGTTGCCACACCTTTGGCCACATCGTTGGCGCCGTTGGCCCAGGCCAGCGCGAGTATGATAATGATCACGACCACTGCTGCTGTCACGTGCGCCTCCTAGTCAGGACTGCTCACTCTCGTATCCGTTGCCGTTCGAGTGCGCCATTTCTTCACCAGCACCGGAATCAGCGCGAATATCCCCAGCAGGACGAAGGCACTGCCTATCTCCCACGACACAAGCTGCTGCACCGACTCAATGCGTCCAAGGGACTGGCCGAGATGCGCGAATACAAAACTCCCCGGCAGGATGCCTAGCGCCGTGGCGGTAATATAAGTGCGCGTTTTTATTGGCGTGAATGCGGGCACCAGATTCACCAGCCAGAATGGAAACAGCGGCACCAGGCGCAGAAACAGCAGATAGTTAAACACATTTTCATTGAAGCCCGCAATCAGTTTTTTTGCAGCGCCACCGACACGCCGCTGTGCCGCCTCGGCGAACAGGTAGCGCGCAGCGAGAAACACCAGCGTCGCACCCAGCGTCGCCGAAACGATGATCGCCGCCGCGCCTACCCAGCGGCCAAACAGGAATCCGGCGACGAGCGACAGCACCGTGGCGCCCGGCACGCTCAACGCCGTGGACGCGACATAAATCAGCATGCCGACGAGCAACACGGTGGCGTAGTGCTGCTCCGTATATGCAAGCAATTCGTTGCGGTGCAGTCTGACTGCATCAAGGCTCAACCAGTCAGCACCGCCTACGGCATAAAACGCCACAAAACCACCCGCGAATATCACCAGGAGCAGGATCTTGATCCCGCGTCTGCATGTGTTGTTGGGTACATCGTTATTCATATTTATTCAATCGCCTTTACCGACACAGGGATTGTCGCCCATACACGGAGTCGATTTGTCACGAAAGTATAATTTTTCTCTTACGCCAAGCATACATCATGCATCTGCCGCATCACAGGCCTTGATTTATGCGTGCGAATCCCGTTAAGTAGCGTGGAGCGGAAGTATCTAACAGGCTGTTGAAAAAGACCTTCCATGGGCTTTTTCAACCCGCAAAGCGAAAAATGTCATTTTCGCTTTGCTCCATTTTTCAAACACATACCGCGTGTTTGAAAAATGGTAGCCCATCCTTGGGCTGCACGCAGGCTGTTTTTCAACAGCCTGCTGACGCATCACATAAAAACCCATGACAAAACCTGAATTTGATTTGTGCATCATCGGCGGCGGCGCAGCGGGCCTCTCTGTGGCGGCGGGTGGCGCTGCGCTTGGCGCCAAGGTCGTGCTCATCGAAAAACACCGTCTCGGCGGCGACTGCCTGTATTACGGCTGCGTGCCCAGCAAAGCCTTGCTGCACAGCGCACAGGTGGCGCATACCTTGCGCGATGCAGCACGTTTCGGCATCCATGCGGATTTGCAACCGGTTCAACTTGACCGCGTGATGCAGCGCGTCACCTCCGTCATCCAGAGTATAGAGCCGCACGACAGTCCCGAGCGCTTTCGCAGTCTGGGTGTAGAGGTGATTTTCGGCGCCGGCCACTTCAGTGATCCGCACACCTTCTGCGTCAACGGCAAGGATATTACGGCGAAGAACTTTGTCCTCGCCACCGGTTCGCGCCCGGCGACTCCGCCCCTCCCCGGCCTTGATTCCATCCCGTACCTCACCAATGAAACCGTGTTCTCGCTCACGGCGCCCGTACCCAGCCTCATTATTCTCGGTGGCGGGCCTATTGGCATAGAGCTGGCGCAGGCCTTTGCGCGCCTCGGCAGTCGCGTCCATGTAGTACAGCGCGGCGCGCAGATACTGCCGAAGGAGGACAGCGACCTCGCGCAGATTGTCGCCGACACATTGCGTGACGAGGGCGTACAGCTTCATACGGGTTGCACGCCGCAGCGGGTGGAGCGCACTGCGGGCGGCCTGCGCCTGCATCTCGCCACTGGCACGGGTGGCACAGAAATTCTGGAGACCGCGCATCTGCTGATTGCCACGGGACGGCAGCCCAACCTGCAAGACATCGGACTGGAAGCCGCCGGCGTCCTGCTGGAGGGCGGTCAACTGCGGGTGGATCGGCGCCTGCGCACTACCAACAAGCACATCTACGCCTGCGGCGATATTGCCGGGCCATATCAGTTCACGCACATGGCGGAACATCACGCCGGCGTGGTGTTGCGCAACACCTTGTTCCATCTGCCCGCAAAGACCGAGCAACGCGTCATTCCGTGGTGCACCTTTACCGACCCCGAACTGGCCCGCGTCGGATTCTCCGAAACCGAAGCGCGCGCCCAAAACGTGGCGCACCGTGTCTACACCTTTCCCTTCCACGATATTGACCGCGCGCAAACCGATGGCGCCACGCAAGGGCGCGCCAAGATCATCACCGACCCCAAGGGCCGTCTGCTCGGCGCAGCGCTGGTCGGCGCTCACGCCGGTGAACTGATTCATGAATACGTGCTTGCGTTGGCAAAAAACATGAAGGCGTCGGACTTATCGAACGTGATGCATATCTACCCCACGCTCGCGCAAATCAACCGGCGCGTGGCCGACCAGCGCCTTAAAGAAGGCCTCACGCCACGTGCGAAAAAATGGATTAAGCGCATCTTCCGCCTGCGCGGCTGATGCGGGCCACATTGTTTAGTGGCACAATCACCCAGGAGTCAACAAGTGACTCCTGAGTGATAAGCTATTACCCCCACCCTGTCCCGCCCCCTAAACAAGGGGCGGGGACGTAGCAGAAAGGGTAGCCTTACTTACTGACTTATGAATAAATTCTGACATCGCCATCCTTGGAGAACGTATACGTGAACACATCTGCATTCAAGGGCCTGATGCTCGCCGGCGCTGCCGCGAGCCTGCTTCTCGGCGCCGGCTTCAGCACCGCTGCGGATGACATGCAACCCGCAGGGCAAGGCAAGGTGAGGTGCGAAGGCGTCAACGCCTGCAAAGGCAAAGGTGATTGCGCCAGCGGCAACAACTGCAAGGGCAGCAACAACTGCAAAGGCCAGGGCTATCTGCGCATGAGCAAGGACGAGTGTGTCGCGGCGCGGGCCAAACTCAAGCAGTCACCAGAAGACCCCTTCTCCGAGCTGTAAGACCAGCTTTATCGCGCCCACATGTCAGTGACTTCACGCGCCCGCCCTTACCTCGGTTACGGCCTGGGCCTGCGCACCGCGCACTATCAAACCCTGCTCAACGAGCGGCCCAAACTCGACTGGCTCGAGGTGCTGTCGGAAAACTACATGGTGGAGGGCGGCAAGCCGCTGTATTACCTCGACCGCATCCGCGCGCACTATCCGCTGGTGATGCACGGCGTATCGCTCTCCATCGGCTCCAGCGACCCGTTGAACCAGGACTATCTGCGGCAACTCAAGCAGCTCGCCGCGCGTATAGAGCCGCGCTGGATTTCCGATCATCTGTGCTGGACCGGTGTGCAGCACAAAAACATGCACGACCTGTTCCCGCTGCCGTACACGGAAGAGGCGCTGCGGCATGTCGTCGGCCGCATCCGCGCCGTGCAGGATTTTCTCGGTCAGCGCATCCTGATTGAAAACGTATCGAGTTATCTCACCTATACCGCTTCGGACATGAGCGAATGGGAGTTTCTGCGCGCGGTGAGCGATGAGGCGGACTGTCTGCTGCTGGTCGACATCAACAACATTTATGTGAGTGCATGCAATCACAACTTCGATCCGCTCGCCTATCTGGATGCACTGCCTGCCGCACGCGTGCAGCAGTTCCATCTCGCGGGCCACAGCATGAACGGCGCCATGATTATCGACACGCACGACGCGCCGGTGATAGACCCGGTGTGGGAGCTGTACGCAGAGGCCGTGCGCCGCTTCGGGCACGTGAGCACGCTCATCGAACGCGACGACAACATTCCGGAGCTTCCTGAACTGATGGGTGAACTTGCCCATGCCCGCGTCATCGCGGAATCGGTACACGCTGCATCCGCCGCTGCAACACGGCGTCTGGCCTGAATCGTAGCGGCCCGTGCACAAACTGCCCACTTTGCAGCAACTGTTTCAGTACCATGTGCTGCATCCGCACAGCGGGAACGTGATCGAGACCGCGGTGGTGAGCGACGCCAAGGCCACGGCTCAGGCGCGGCTCGACATCTACGCCAGCGCCTACCGCATGCGCCTGAGCGAGGCGCTGGAACAGGATTTTACTGCCCTGCACACGCTGCTCGGCGATGAACAATTTGAGGCGCTCTGCCTCAGCTACATAGACGCGCACCCTTCACGGCATTACTCATTGCGCCATCTGGGCCGGCATATGAGTGCGTTTTTGCGCGAACACGATTTCTATGCACGTCAGCCCGTTCTTGCCGAGTTGGCCGCCTTTGAATGGATGATGGTCGAGGCCTTCGACGCCGCAGACAGTGATGCGGTCACCCTGCACGTCCTTGCGCGCCTGCCCGCAGAGCGGTGGGGTCAGCTGCGCTTCTCGGCGCATCCATCGGTGCAGCGGCTGGAGCTGTTCTGGAACGTACCCGTACTCTGGGGCGCCGCCCATCAGCAGCATGACATGCCGGAGCCGCAGCGCGATGCTCATGCACTGACCTGGCTGGTATGGCGCCGGGAATTAAAGACCTGGTATCGATCACTCGGCGCAGAAGAGGCCTGGGCCTGGCATGCCGCCTGCGCGGGGCACGACTTCGGTGAAATTTGCAGCGGTCTGTGCCGCTGGGTGGATGAGGAAAGTGTGCCTGCTGCCGCCGCAGGCATGTTGCAACGCTGGATAAACGACGGGCTCGTCAGCGCAATCAGATACCCCGCTTAACTGCCTTCTGCTGCACAAAAAAAACGGATGAGGGCAACCGCCCTCATCCGCATCACCACGTTACCACCTGACACCCTTACGCCGCTGCGCTGACCACCACCATCTCGAAGTCGGCCTTGGCTACACCACAGTCCGGGCAGGCCCATGCCTCGGGGATGTCCTCCCAGCGCGTACCGGGGGCGATGCCCTCTTTGGGTAGACCGGCGGCTTCGTCATAGATGAAGCCGCACACCACACATTGCCATTTTTTCATGTTAATCATCTCCTCTGTTATCGATTAAGCAGCGGCCTTGGTGGCAGCGACCTTGGCAAGCGTTGCGCGGTACGTATTGGCGTGCCGCTCCTCCACCTTGGCGAGCGCCGCGAAGCGTTTGGCCGCCTTTTCCAATGTGGCGCGGAAACGCTCCGCGTGTTCCCTGGATTCGGCGATCTGCTCGTCGTACTCGGCCACCGCGGCGCTGTTGCCCTCCTCGACCACCACGTGGCGGAAGTTGGGATACATCTCGGTATACTCGTAGGTCTCGCCGGCTATCGCCATCTCCAGACACTGCTTCACGTTCATCCCGGTCTTCGGGTAAAGCAAGTCCATGTGGCCGAAGGCGTGCTGTACTTCCTGCGCGGCGGTTTCTTCAAATACCCGCGCCGTATCCACATCACCGTGTGCACGCGCGATGGCGGCGAAATACAGATACTTGATGTGGGCCATGGACTCGCCGGCGAAGGCGGCCTCGATGTTCTTTACCGTGACTGATTCATGTGTTTGCATATTCATCTCCTCTCAGGTTCATTTACGGGCACCTCTAAAAATGCGTCTTTTGTCTTTATGCGGCGTTGAAATCCTGCTCGGAATGCTCATGTACTGCCGTGTACACTCCGCTTCCTCGCAGGCTTTCGCCTTGCCTAAAGGCAAAATCCACTATTTTTAGAGGCACCCCTCCATTCATCGCTGTACTGCGACACGGGGAGAATAATAGGTCCCGGGGAGATATAAATCTAATTGATTGTTACAAACATATTGATAGCCTTTGGCTATCATACGGCGGGGTCATGATTTGACGATCCGTGGCGGGTTGTCGAGCATGGTCACGCAGCGCAGCGGGCAGGCGTGTATCGCTGCGCGCAGCGCTGCGACGGCTTCAGGGCGCGGGAAGCTGCTGCGCCAGGCGAGGGCAATGCGGCGCTTGGGCACCGGATCGGCAAAGGGGCGTGTGACCAGCAGGTGATCTTCTGCCTCATGGCCGTGCACCGAGGTGCATGGCAGCACCGTGATTCCGGCACCGGAGGCCACCATGTGACGGATGGTCTCAAGCGACCCTCCCTCCAGTGTACGCTGCAGGCTGCCGATGGCGCTCGCGCGGTTGAGCGCCGGGCAGGCCTTGAGCACCTGGTCACGGAAACAGTGCCCGGCGCCGAGCAGCAGCAGATTTTCCTGCGCAAGTGCGCGCGGCCTGATGCTCTTCTCTTTTTTCCACGGGTGTTGCACGGGCAGCACGACCTTGAACGGCTCGTCGTAAAGCGCCTGGGTAACCACCCCCGGTTCGGCAAACGGCAGCGAAATCACAATCACGTCCACCTCACCGCGGCGCAGGCGCTCGGTCAGATGCGCCGTGTAGCCCTCCTCGATCAGCAGCGTCATGCGCGGTGCGCGCTTGTGCAGCAGCGGGATCAGATGCGGCAGCAGATACGGTCCTACGGTATAAATCACACCGAGATGGAACGGTTCCGCGAGCGGGTCCTTGCCTTCCTGCGCGATACGCTTGATGAGCGCGGCTTCCTCCAGGGCACGCTGCGCCTGTGTGATGATGCGCTGGCCCAGCGGGGTGATGGTCAACTCATTGGCGGCACGCTCGAACAGCGTAACGCCGAGTTCATCTTCGAGCTTGCGCACGGCGACGCTCAACGTGGGCTGGCTCACATGGCACGCCTGCGCCGCGCGCCCGAAATGGCGCTCGCGCGCCACCGCGATGATATAACGCAGTTCAGTGAGCGTCATGCCGGATTCAACTCAATACGCCCGCCGCGCACCCAGCGCTCGCGCCAGTAGCGGTTATCGAGACTGGCGATCGAGACCCTCTTGCCGGTGGCCGGGGCATGAATGAATTTGCGCTGCCCCTGATAGATGCCCACGTGCGAAACGGTACTGCTTTTGAGCCGGAAGAAAACCAGATCGCCCGGTCTGAGTTCGTTGATCGTGACAGGGCGGGTGTGGGCATATTGCTCGCGTACGGTGCGTGGCAGCGTGATGCCCGTCTGCGCGTAGCTGTAGGCAACAAGACCGCTGCAGTCAAATCCTTCGGGGCCAGTCCCGCCATTCTGATATTGAACACCGAGCATATGCTGCGCCACGCGCAGCGCTTCGGCACCCGGACCCGCAGTGATTTCAGGCCGGACACTGCCTGCTTCGTGCACCTGCGGCTGCACGGGGAAACCGCCGCAGCCAGAGAGTTGCGCGCAGAGAGCAGTGAAAATAATGCATGTCAGCGGATGGAAAAGACCGGGGATACGAATAGACACCTCTCACCCTCCCTCTCGACCAGGTTGACCCGGCATTGCAGTCCTGCATGGACATTGCGTGCGGCTAGCCTATGTTGCGCACCCCCTGAAATCAAGCACCATCAAGGTGTCACGGTCACCTTAAAAACGTATACTAATCAGGAGTCATAAAGTAAGGCGACAATACTCATAATATGACTCCTGAGTAAATACCTGTTTACTCTACCCCCACCCTGTCCCGCCCCCTAAACAAGGGGCGGGGACGCAGCGGGAAGTGTAGTCTTACTTACTGGCTTATGAGTAGTCACAATGACAGCAAAATCTTCACGCAGCCAGCGCCGCCCACACGGCTGGCCCATATGGTGGGTACGGCTCGTACAGTTCGGGCTGCTCACGGTGCTGGTCGGCGCCGTACCTTACGTTGTTTACCTCGACCACACGGTGCGCACGCAATTCGAGGGCAAGCGCTGGGCCTTGCCTGCGCGCGTGTACGCCCGTCCGCTGGAGCTGTTTCAGGGAGCGAACCTGAGTGCGGAGCATCTCTCGCAGGAGTTGACTCGCCTGGGTTATGTAAGTGCGGCGAAGCCTGAAACTCCGGGCACTTTTGCACGCGTACCCGACGGACTGCGTGTCGTCACGCGCACGTTCCGGTTCTGGGACAGCACGGAGCCATCGCTCTCCGTGCGGGTCGTCTTCGATGGCGACACCGTGCGCACGCTGCGCCATGCGGTCACCGGTGCGCCGCTCGACCTTGTCCGCCTGGATCCGCTCCTGATCGGCAGCATCTACCCGTCACATCACGAAGACCGCGTGCTGGTGCAGATCAAGGAGGTGCCGCCGCTGCTCATCAAGACGCTGACGGGGGTTGAAGACCGCCACTTTTACGAGCACCCCGGCATCGATCCGTTTTCCATCCTGCGTGCGATGTGGGCCAACCTGCGCGCAGGCAGTACGGTACAGGGCGGCAGCACGCTCACCCAGCAACTGGTGAAGAATTTTTATCTCAGCTCGGAGCGCTCGCTGTGGCGCAAGCTGAATGAAGCCATCATGTCGCTGCTGCTGGAGGCGCACTACTCCAAGGACGAAATCCTGGAGGCCTACCTCAACGAGGTGTTTCTCGGCCAGGAAGGGAGCCGTGCGATTCACGGTTTCGGACTCGCGAGCCAATTCTATTTCAACCGTCCGCTGACGGAACTCAAGCCCGCACACTTCGCGCTCCTCGTCGGCCTGGTGCGCGGCGCGTCCTATTACGACCCGCGGCGCCACCCTGATCGTGCGCTCGCGCTGCGCAATCATATCCTTGACGCACTCGCCGAACAGGGCGTGCTCGGCGCACAGGAAGCGGCCAGCACAAAGAAAAACTCTCTCGGCGTCACGCCGCGCGCGCCGAGCGGCATCTCGCCCTACCCCGCCTTCATGGACCTGGTGCGGCGTCAGTTGCAGCACGATTACAAGGAGGAGGATCTCACCTCCGAAGGCCTGCAAATCTTCACCACGCTCGATCTGCGCGTGCAGGACAGCGCCGATCTCGCGCTCAGCACGCGCATCGCGCAACTGGAAAAGCAGTATCAAATCCCGGCGGGACAACTGGAAGGTGCGGCACTGGTCACGCGCACCGAAAACGCCGAGGTGCTCGCGGTGGTAGGTGGGCGCGCTACACGCTACTCCGGATTTAATCGCGCACTCGATGCTCAGCGGCCCATCGGCTCGCTGGTCAAACCAGCGGTATATCTCACCGCGCTCATGCAGCCGCAGAAATATACGCTCACCACTACGCTCGATGACAGTCCGTTCACGCTGAAAAACCCCGGTGGCAAGGTGTGGGCGCCGCGCAACTATGACCACGAATATCACGGTGCCGTGGCGCTGCACACCGCGCTTGCGCGCTCGCTCAATGTACCCACTGCGCGCCTCGGTGTGGATATCGGCATACCCAACGTGGTTCGCACACTCGGCAAGCTTGGTATTGAACGCACGATTCCACCCTATCCTTCGGTGCTGCTCGGGGCAGTCGATCTCACGCCGCTCGAAGTCACACAGATGTACCAGACCCTCGCCAGCGGCGGCTTCCGCACACCGCTGCGCGCGATCCGCGAGGTGCTTACCGCCAAAGGCGAGCCTCTGCAGCACTATGCGCTGTCGATCGAGCAGGTGATCGATCCGGCTCCGCTGTTTCTGGTGACCAGCGCCATGCAGGAGGTGGTGAGCGCAGGCACGGCGCGTTCGCTCTATGCGCAGCTTCCCGCCGGGCTCGCCATCGCCGGCAAGACCGGCACCACCGACGATCTGCGTGACAGCTGGTTTGCGGGGTTCAGCGGCCAGCATCTGGCCGTGGCCTGGCTCGGCCGCGACGACAACCGCCCTGTCGGTCTGAGCGGTGCGAGCGGCGCACTGCGCGTCTGGGGTGATATAATCAGCCGCATTGGAACGCAGCCACTGCGCCCGACACAGCCGGCCAACATCGAGCTGGTGACGATCGATACGGCCACGCATCTGCGCGGCGGACCGGGGTGCAGCGAGGTCACGACTCTGCCGTTCATCAGCGGCTCCGCGCCGCAGGAGTATGCGCCCTGCGCCAGCGACCCGGAAAATTCGCTGCTCCGGTTTTTGAAAAATGTTTTTTAACCAGTAGCTAGTTTTGAGAAAAATGCCAACGACAAAACTGTCTTTATGTCTGCCCCTGGCATGCGCCCTCGCGGGTCTGCTGACGCTCCCCGGCTGCTCGTTCTCCCCTGCCGCGCATGCACCGATCGAAGAACGCAGCATGTCGCGCGCACCGCAGCTGCCGCCGGCGGCGGAAGAGTCCGGCGTCACGGTAACGCCCTACCCCGAAACGGGCGGTGCGAAAGCCTCACCCCTGCATGAGTCAGAGGCGCCTCAGCCCCTCGCGGAGAGCGAGTCACCGCCACCCAGCACTGCGGTGGTGGCCCTGCTTGACACTGCCAGCCAGCAGACGCGTGCAGGCAAGCTCGACAATGCCGCGGCAACGCTGGAGCGCGCACTGCGCCTGGAGCCGCGCAACGCCGAACTCTGGACTCGGCTCGCCGAGGTCCGGCTGAAACAGGGACAGTTGGATCAGGCTGCGGGCCTTGCCGCCAAATCCAACAATCTCGCAGGCAACAACGCGGGGATCATCACACGTAATCTGAAGATTCTCGAGCAGGTACGCGCCCGGAAGGGTGGCACCATTCAAAAGCCGCGCTGATCGGTAGGATGTTGAAAAATCCATCCATGGCCTTTTTCAACGCGTATCCCTATACCGCACCACGGGCTGTTGAAAAACTCGTTTTTCAACAGCCCGCTAGCCCTTCAGCGCGGCCTCTATCTCGGCGCTGATCGCGCTCAGCGCCTGCATCGGGTCCGGAGCCGCAGTGATCGGGCGTCCGATGACAAGATAATCAGACCCGTTATGAATGGCCTGTGCGGGTGTGGTGTAGCGCTTCTGATCCCCGGCACCCCCCCCCTGCGGACGTATCCCCGGCGTCACTAGGGAAAATTCCGCACCGAGCAACTGCCGCAATACCCGCGTCTCGAGCGGTGAACACACCACGCCGTCCATGCCTGATTGCCGGGCGAGCGTGGCAAGACGCGTCACATTTTGCTCCACTGTGCCTGACAAACCAACCTCGCCGAGCTCCTGCTCACTGAGGCTCGTCAACACCGTGACCGCGATCAGGCGCGGGGGGGTGCGCAAATCCGCGAGCGCCGCACGCGCCGCCTCCATCATTTTGCGTCCGCCGAGCGCGTGCACATTGAGCATCCACACACCGATATCCGCAGCGGCGGCGCACGCACCGGCGACGGTGTTGGGGATATCGTGAAACTTGAGATCAAGAAATATCTCAAAGCCCCGGCGCACGAGCGTTTCAATCAACGCCGGCCCGCCGCGCGTGAACAATTCCTTGCCCACCTTGAGACGGCAGCTCGCCGGATCGAGCCGGCCCACCAGGGCCAGCGCCTCCGCGGGCACCGCGTAATCCAGCGCCACAATGATACGCGGGCTATTCACCCTCGCCCCCCTGAATCGGCTTTATCGTGCTCCAGTATTTGCAGCCGGGGCATTGCCAGTGCAGCGACTTGCCGGTGAAGCCGCAGTGCCTGCAACTGTAAGCCGGGCAGTCACGCAGCAACGGCGCGGCCAGATCATGGAACAGCAGCAGACTGTCACGCATCTCGCCCTGTGAAGTGGCAAGCTTGATCTCGATCAACTGACTGAGCCCGTGCACCGAGGGCAGTTTGTGCAACTGACACGTGATGAATTCGGCGGCCCGTGCGTCGCCGTATTGAGCGCGCAACAGTCTGGCCAGGGTCAGCATCAGCGTAATTCCACCGTGCCGCGCATAGGCCTGCTGCAGATAGTCGATCAACTCCTCACGCTGGCCGAGCGCGTTGCAGCATGCCGTGAGCGGCTCCAGCACTTCGGACAGATAGTCTGCATCCTGCTGCTCAACACGCCGGAAGGCGCTGATCGCCGCGGCATAATCCCCGGCCTCCATCGCCAGCTCTCCTTGCAGCAGGCTGGCACGCACACAGCCCGTGTCTTCCTCCAGGGCGTGCTCGATCATGCGTACCGCACGCGCCGTATCGCCGTCAGCACGCGCCTGCTCCGCAAACTCGCAGCGGTATTGCGCCAGCACATGGTTCACGCGCTGCCCTGTGGCTGCGGCCAGCCTCCGGGTGGTGGCGATAGCCTTGTCCCAATCCTTTTCCTGCTGGTAGATATCGACCAGTTGACGCAGCGCAGGCACCACGTGATCATCGAGATCGAGCAACTCCTGAAACAGGCTCTCGGCGCGGTCGAGCAGCCCGGCGCGCATATAGTCCTGCCCCAGCTCCAGCAGGGCCTGGGTGCGCTGCGCGCGGCTGAGTGTCGGACGCGCGATCAGGTTCTGATGAATGCGGATGGCGCGGTCGGTCTCACCCCGGCGGCGGAACAGGTTGCCCAACGCCAAGTGTGTCTCCACCGTGTCATTGTCCACTTCAAGCACGCGGATAAACACCTCAATGGCCTTGTCGGGCTGTTCATTGAGGAGATAATTGAGCCCCTTGAAGTAATGTGATGAGAGATTGAAATCACTGCGTGCGCCGCGCCGCAAGGCATCGCTGCGTGCCACCCACCATCCTGAGGCAGCGGCGATGGGCAGCAGCAGCCACAGCCACATCGACACTAGTGGCGATCTCTGACGGGGATGTTACGCAGGTTGGTGACTTCCTGCTCGCTGAGTTTGAGTGTCTTGTGTAAACGCCGGCCCTCCTGCTTGGCCTTGAACAGCATGCCCAGGCAGGCGATGACGCCGAACAGCGCACCGAGCGCAAAGGCGAGCACGAGTATGAGCGATAGTGGCGCGCGCCAGACGCCGAGATAGTAGCTGAGGTCAACCTGGCCAGCGTTCAACACCGCGAAGACGAGCCCCACGACAGCGATCAGCATCAACAACACTAGGCGAATGATACGCAGCATCTTTCCTCCTCAAGGCGACCACTTACTCAGGAGTCACAAAGTAAGGCTACATTACTTTATATTGTGACTCCTGAGTAGAAACCTATTTACTCTACCCCCACCCTGTCCCGCCCCCTCAACAGGGGGCAGAGACGCAGCGGAAAGTGTAGTCTTATTTATAGACTTATCAGTAATTGAAACAAAAAAACGGCATGAGTAGTAAACCCATGCCGTTTTGTACCTGCCGTAAAAATCATGTAGCGCGCTGGCGTTACTTTATTCCACTGTTGACGCGCTCGCGCAACTCCTTGCCTGGCTTGAAATGGGGCGCATATTTGCCGGGCAGCGGTACCGCTTCGCCGGTTTTCGGATTGCGGCCCATGCGCGGTGGACGGTAATGAAGCGAGAAGCTGCCGAAGCCGCGAATTTCGATGCGCTCACCGGTCGCCAACGCCTGACTCATATGATCCAGCATGATCTTGACGGCAAGCTCGATATCCTTGCAGGCGAGATGCGTCTGCTTGGCCGAGAGTATGTCTATCAGTTCCGATTTCGTCATGCGCTTTTAGGGGCGCCCTGTATTATTGAAACGCGGGTCGGCTCGCGTCAGGCCTCGCCTTTCCCCATGTGCTCCTTGAGAATATCGCCGAGCGTGGTGCCGCTGCTGCTGCCGCGGCTATAGTCCTGCATCGCCTCGGCCTCTTCCTCGCTGTCCTTGGCCTTGATGGAAAGCGTGATGGCGCGGGTTTTACGCTCCACACCGATGAACTTGGCTTCGATCTCATCACCCACCTTCAGCACAGTACGCGCGTCCTCGATGCGGTCACGCGCCAGATCAGAGGCGCGCAGAGTGCCTTCCACGCCGTCGCCCAGTTGCACCACCGCGCCCTTGGCGTCAACCTCGCTCACCACGCCCTTCACGATGCTGCCCTTGGGATGTGCGGCGACAAAGTTGGAGAACGGGTCTTTATCCATCTGCTTGATGCCGAGCGAAATACGTTCACGCTCCGGATCCACGGCGAGGATGACTGCCTCGATATCATTGCCCTTCTTGTAGTTACGCACAGCCTCTTCACCAGGCTGGCTCCAGGAGATGTCGGACAAGTGCACCAGACCGTCGATGCCTCCATCGAGACCGACGAAAATGCCGAAATCGGTGATGGACTTGATCTTGCCGCTGACCTTGTCGTTCTTGTTATGGGTCGCGCCGAACTCTTCCCACGGATTGGGCTGACACTGCTTGATGCCGAGTGAAATACGGCGGCGCTCTTCGTCGATATCCAGCACCATCACCTCGACCTCGTCGCCGAGCTGCACCAGCTTGGAGGGATGCACGTTCTTGTTGGTCCAGTCCATTTCGGAGACGTGCACCAGGCCTTCAACGCCGTCTGCAATTTCCACGAAACAGCCGTAATCGGCGATATTGGTGACCTTGCCGAACAGGCGTGCGCCTTGAGGGTAACGGCGCGCGAGGTCGACCCACGGATCGTCCTCCGTCTGCTTCAGGCCGAGTGAGACGCGGTTGCGCTCCTTGTCGAACTTGAGCACCTTGACGTCGATCTCGTCGCCCACCTTGACGATGTCACCCGGATGCTTGACGCGCTTCCAGGCCATGTCGGTGATATGCAACAGGCCATCGATTCCACCCAGGTCCACAAACGCGCCGTAGTCGGTGAGGTTTTTGACTACACCCTTCACCATCTGGCCTTCCTGCAAATTGTCCAGCAGCGCGTTGCGCTCGGTACTGCCTTCGGTTTCCACCACAGCACGGCGCGACACCACCACGTTGTTGCGCTTGCGGTCAATCTTGATGATCTTGAAGTCGAGGGTCTTGCCTTCCAGATAGGCCGGATCGCGCACTGGGCGCACATCGACGAGCGAACCCGGCAGGAACGCGTTAACGTCATTGATCTCAACCGTGAAGCCGCCCTTGACGCGACCGCTGATGAGGCCGCTCACAGCCTCGCCCGCCTCGAACGCCCGCTCCAGCCGTATCCAGGATTGATCGCGCTTGGCCTTCTCACGCGAAAGTTTAGTCTCGCCGAAGCCGTCTTCAATGGCGTCAAGCGCTACATCGACGGTGTCGCCCACCGCCACTTCGATGGCGCCGCTTTCATTACGGAACTGCTCGATCGGGATCAGCGCCTCGGACTTGAGTCCGGCATCAATGATCACCACATCGTCCTGTATGCGTAATACGGTGCCCGTGACAATGGCGCCAGGACGCATGAACTTGCTGATCTGGCTTCCTTCAAACAGTTGTGCAAAACTTTCGCTCATGTAGCTTCACGACCTCTCGTCTGCAAGGGAATGACCCGCAGGCGGTTAAATGAACACCGGTTTGCGCCCGGCCCTGCCCGGCGCAAACCACCCGAAAAAATACAAAAATCTTTAAGGAATCTCTGATTTATTCAGAGATTCCTGCGGCACATGGATGTGCCGCCATTTTTCAAATACGTAAGTATTTGAAAAATGAAGAAAAGCAAAAATCGCATTTTTGCTTTTCGTGCTCTGATAATTCCTGGATGGAATTATTCAGAGCTTCCTTAATACTACGACTGTGTGATGCTGCTTTTGAGCCGCCCTTGCAGCAGACTCAGCACCCGTTGCACCACGTCCTCGATGGAGAGTGCCGAGGTATCCAGCAATACCGCATCGGACGCCGCCTTGAGGGGGGAGACAGTGCGCCCGGTATCGCGCGCGTCACGCTCGGCAATCTCAGCCACAAGGCCGGACATGGTATCACCCCTCTGTTTGTCGATCAACCCTTTTTCGATCAACTGCTTATAGCGCCGTTCGGCCCGGCATTCCGGGCTCGCGGTGAGGAAAATCTTGAGCAGAGCATCGGGAAACACCACGCTCCCCATATCGCGCCCATCCGCCACCAGCCCCGGGGGCCGGCGGAACGCATGCTGCCTCTCAAGCAACGCCGCCCGCACCGCAGGCCAGGCCGCAATCCTGGAGGCCGCGTTGGCGCAGGCCTCGGCACGCAGCGCCTGGCCCACCTCTTCGCCTTCCAGCAGTATGCGATCCACCGCCGTGTCATCAGGCGCAGCGCCAAACTGCACATCGAGGTGCGCGGCCAGCGCAGCGAGGTCGGCCTCGTCTGCCAGTGCGACGCCATGCCGCGCGGCGGCAAGCGCCGCCAGGCGATAGAGCGCGCCGCTGTCGAGCCAATGCCAGCCGAGCCGCTGTGCCACGATGCGGCTCACCGTGCCCTTGCCCGAGCCGCCCGGACCGTCCAGGGTGATGACAGGAATGGTTGCGTCCACGGTGGCTTAAGCTGCGCTGCGGATTACAAGCCCGGCCCCGCGTGCCAGTTCGACAAAGCCGGGGAACGAGGTATTGACGTTGGCGCAGTCGTTAATGGTGATGGCGTCACGTGCGCACAGTGCCGCCATCGCAAACGCCATCGCGATGCGGTGATCGCCGTGGCTGTCGATCTCGCCGCCGCCGAGCACACCACCCTGTATCACGATGCCGTCGGCGGTGGGCCTGGCGGCTATCCCCATCCGCGCCAGTCCGTCGGCCATCACCTGGATGCGGTCGCTCTCCTTCACGCGCAACTCGTGCGCCCCGGTGAGCACCGTCTCGCCCTCGGCGCAGGCGGCGGCGATAAAGAGCGTGGGAAATTCGTCGATGGCAAGCGGCACCTGAGCTTCCGGAATGCGAACACCGCGCAGGCGGCGCGCACGTACGCGGATGTCTGCCACCGGCTCGCCGCCGACTTCGTGCTCGTTGAGCAGCGTAATATCGGCGCCCATAAGGCGCAGGATGTTGATAACGCCTATGCGCGTGGGATTGATACCGACGTGATCGAGCGTGACATCCGACCCTGCGGCGATACTCGCGCCCACCATGAAAAACGCGGCGGACGAAATATCCGCGGGTACGTCGATGGGCGTGGCGCGCAACTCACTGCCACCGGTCACACACGCCGTCGCACCGTTCCGCTCCACCGCGCAACCAAAGCCGCGCAGCATGCGCTCGGTGTGATCGCGCGTGGGTGCGGGTTCCGTCACGCAGGTACGCCCGTGCGCATACAGCCCCGCGAGCAGCAGCGCAGACTTCACCTGCGCACTCGCCACCGGCAGGGTGTAATCAATGCCAGAGAGCGACTGTCCGCCGCGCAACGAGAGCGGCGCGGTGCCCTGCGGCGTAGCTTCGATGTGTGCACCCATGCGCGCCAGCGGGTCGGTCACGCGTTTCATCGGACGGCGCGAGAGCGAGGCATCGCCCGTGAGCACCACGTCAAACGGCTGGCCGCACAACAGCCCCGCCAACAGCCGCATCGAGGTGCCGGAATTGCCGAGGTCAAGCGGCGCGGCGGGCGCCTTCAGCCCGTGCAGCCCCACGCCGTGAATCACGACCTTGCCCGGCCCGGTTTGCTCGATGCGAACACCCAGCGCACGAAACGCGGCGAGCGTGGCGAGGCAGTCCTCGCCCTCCAGAAATCCGCTCACCTCGGTAACGCCCTGCGCGATGGAGCCCAGCATGATGGCGCGGTGCGAAATGGATTTGTCCCCCGGCACCCGCACGCGTCCGCACAACGCGCCGCCGGGGGTGACGTGATACGTCAGCGCAGAAGCCGTCATGCCATTAACCATTGAACTGGTCGCGCTCATGCTTGGCGCGGGCAAAGACTTCGAGGATGCGCGCGCCGTCACCGGCACTGATGGCAGCGCGTAATTGTTCCAGGTCGGCGCTGAAACGCTCCAGCACGGTCAGTATCGCGTCACGGTTGGCCAGACAGATATCGCGCCACATCACGGGGTCACTCGCGGCAATGCGCGTGAAATCACGAAAGCCGCCCGCCGCAAAGCGGAAGATATCGTCGTGGGTTTCCATGCGCGCCAGGGTATCGACCAGCGCATAGGCCAACAGGTGCGGCAGATGGCTGGTAGCGGCGAGTACTGTGTCATGACGTGCGGCGTCCATCTCCATGACTTCGGCGCCCGCCTGCTCCCACATTGCGCGCACCTGCTTGAGCGCATCTGCGCTGGTATGCGCAAGCGGTGTCAGCACCACGCGGCGATTTTGAAACAGTTCGGCAAACGAGGCCTCGACACCACTCTGCTCGGTGCCGGCGATCGGATGCCCCGGCACAAACCCCGCGGGCACCTCACCGAATACCGCGCGCGCAGTCTCAATCACGCTCGCCTTGGCACTGCCGACGTCGGTGACGATGGCGTGCGGTGCAAGCGCAGGCTTGATCTGCCTTAACACCATTTCGGTGGCACCGACAGGCATCGCCAGCACCACCATGTCGGCACCCTGCACGGCAGCGCGCAGGTCTGCCTCATAACGGTCGATCACACCGAGCGCCACGGCCTTTTGTAGATGCGCGACATCGCGCCCGCAACCGACGATCTCCCTGCAAACGCCAGCGTGCTTGAGCGCGCGCGCGAGCGAGCCGCCGATGAGTCCTACGCCGATGATTGCCAGCTTATTAATCATGTATATAAAATTCAACGCAAAGACGCCAAGACGCAAGAAACCCAATGCGGGCCAGCGCACTCTCTTTTACTATTGTAAACTTTGCGCCTTGGCGTCTTTGCGTTGAGTAGTTCATTAGCTCTTTGCCAATATCTTTTTCAGTGCCTTGATAAATCGTTCATTTTCCTCGGGCAGGCCAACGGTCACGCGCAAATGCTGCGGCATACCGTAATTCGCCACCGGACGCACAATCACACCTTCATATAATAGCGCCTCATAGATCGCTGCGGCATCACGCGCCACGTCTACACACACAAAATTTCCCGCCGAGGGAATGTAAGCGAGACTCATCGACGTAAACGCCGAAGTGAGCTGCAACATGCCGTCACGATTGCACGCCAGACTGCGCGCAAGATGTTCGCTGTCCTCCAGTGCGGCCAATGCCGCCGTCTGCGCCAGGCTGTTCACGTTGAACGGCTGGCGCACACGGTTCAACATGTCGGCCACATCAGACTGCGACAACGCATAACCCACCCGCAGTCCGGCGAGTCCATAGACCTTGGAAAAGGTGCGGGTCACGATCAGATTCGGAAAGCGCGTGAGCCACAGGCTCGCATCCGGGTAGTCGGGGGCTATGTCACGTGCGTACTCAAAATACGCCTCATCCACCACGACCAGAACAGAACTCGGCACTGTCTGTAAAAAATCTTCCAGTACCCGCGCTGAAAGCCAGGTACCGGTAGGATTGTTTGGGTTAGCGACAAACACCACGCGCGTATATTCGCTCGTCAATGCCTGCATGGCGTTGAGATCATGTCCCCAGTTACGCACGGCGGCGACACGCGCTGTGGCACCGACCGCCTGTGTCACTATGGGATACACGGCAAAGGCGTGCGCGGAAAATACCACTTCATGTTGCGGCGTGACAAACGCGCGCGTAATCAACTCCAGCAGATCATTCGAGCCGTTACCCAGTGTCACTTGATCCAGCGTCACACCGTGTTTGCGCGCCAGTGCGGCACGCAGCTCAAACCCTGCACCGTCCGGGTAACGTGCAAGCTGACTCAGAGACTGCTGCACCGCTCTCACCGCACGCGGGCTAGGCCCCAGCGGATTTTCGTTCGAGGCAAGCTTGATGACATCGCGCACGCCATATTCGCGCTCCAGCTCCGCCACCGGCTTGCCCGGCACATACGGCTGCAGATTGCGCACGCCCGGCGTGGCCAGTTCCGTAAATGAGACACGCATGGTAGAGGTTTAGGGTATGGCCTTGGGATAGGAGCCCAGCACCTTCAATAACGCCGCCTCGGACTGTATTTCCAGCAACGCCGAGGCCACGGACTGGTCTTGCGTATGACCCTCGATGTCGATAAAAAATACATACTCCCACGCCGCCTGGCGTGATGGGCGCGACTCAATACGCGTCATGCCTAGTTTGTGGCGCGCCAACGGCGCGAGCAGACTGTGCAGCGCGCCGGGCTGGTTGCGTGTGGACACCAGCAGCGATGTTTTATCGTGTCCGCTCGGCGCCGCGCCTTGTTTTCCTATCACCAGAAAACGCGTGGTGTTGCGCGGGTCATCTTCAATGTTTGCGGCAAGCGAGTGCAGTTGGTAAATGGCTGCAGCGGAATCACCTGCAATCGCTGCCGTGGCGGATTCCTGTGCCGCGCGTCGTGCGCCTTCCGCGTTGCTGCTCACCGCCGAGCGCTCAACCCCTGGCAGGTGCGTATCGATCCATGCGCGGCATTGTGCAAACGCCTGCTGATGCGCGTACACGCGTGTGATCGCGCCCAGCGCGTCAGCCTTACTCAGCAGATGATGATGAATGGGCAATTCCACCTCGCCGCAAATCTTGAGCGGCGAGATCATGAACATATCCAGCGTGTGATTGATGACGCCCTCGGTGGAATTTTCCACCGGCACCACACCATAATTCGCCGCACCGGATTCGACGTCGTGAAATATGCTTTCGATGCCCGTCAGCGGCAGCGCCGTGACCGCGTGCCCGAAGTGCTTGAGGGCTGCGGCCTCGGAGTAAGTACCCTGCGGCCCCAGGTAAGCGACGCTGAGCGGCTGCTCCAGCGCGCGGCAGGCGGACATGACCTCGCGGAACAGTTGCGCCATCTCGGCGTCACTGAGCGGGCCGTGATTACGCGCCAACACCTTGCACAGCACCTCCGCTTCGCGCTCGGCGCGATAACACTCGTTGTGCTCGCCGCTTGCGCGCTTGACCTCGGCGACCTGCTGCGCACACGCCGCGCGCTCACTTATCAGTGCCTGGATTTTTTCATCCAGCGCATCGATGCGGTCGCGCAGCGCTTGCAGTTTGTCGCTCATAAAAAACCAGTAGCTAGTGGCGAGTAGCGAGGGGCTAGGGACAACCAGTCTATTAGGCTATTCTTCATGTAGTTACTCGCCACTCGCAACTAGCCACTCGCCACTGTTTTACAACGTACGCACCGACAGCACGCCGTCAATCTTTGCGATCTCCTGCACCACGCTGTCGGGAATCTTTCCTTCGACATCGGCCAGCGTGTACGCATAGCCACCGCGTGACTTGTTGAGCAGATCAATGATGTTGATGCCGGCCTTGGCCATGGCGGTGGAAATCTGTCCAACCATGTTGGGCACGTTGGCGTTGGCGATGGCGATGCGCTGGCCATTGGTGCGCGGCATCATCACCTCGGGAAAGTTCACCGAGTTGTGGATGTTGCCGTTTTCGAGAAAATCACGCACCTGCTCCGCTACCATCACGGCGCAGTTGTCTTCGGCCTCGCCAGTGGATGCGCCGAGGTGCGGCAGCGCGATCACGCGCGGATTGTTTCTGAACAGGTTGCTCGGAAAATCGCATACGTAAGCGTACACCTTGCCGCTGCTCAGCGCATCGTTTAGGGCGCTGTCGTCAATAATACCTTCGCGCGCGAAATTGAGCACTACCGCGCCTTTCTTCATGAGCTTGAGGCGCTGCGCATTAATGAGATGGCGCGTCGCATCGTTGAGCGGCACGTGCAACGAAATGAAATCAGACTTCGACACCAGATCATCCACGTTGGCGGCCTGCTGCACGCTGGACGACAGTTGCCATGCACCCTGCACCGTAATGCCAGGATCGAAACCGATTACTTTCATGCCCAGCGCGAGCGCGGCATTCGCCACTTCACGCCCAATAGCACCGAGGCCGATCACGCCCAGCGTACGGCCCGGCAGCTCGAAGCCGACGAAATCCTTTTTGCCCGCCTCGACCAGTTTGTTCAGCGTGGCGTCGTCGCCTTCAAGACGGCGTGCAAAATCCCAGCCCTGGCAGATATTGCGACACGCGAGCAGCATGCCCACGATCACCAGCTCCTTCACGGCGTTGGCGTTTGCGCCCGGCGCGTTGAACACCGGAATGCCGCGTGCCGAGAGCTTCTCCACCGGGATGTTGTTTACGCCAGCGCCTGCACGCCCTACCGCCCTCAGCGTAACGGGAATTTCCATGTCGTGCATCTTGAATGAGCGCAGCAGTATGGCGTCCGGTTGCTTCATCTCAGACGCGATCTCGTATTTGTCGCGCGGCAGGCGCTCGAGACCCAGATCAGAAATGTTGTTTAACGTTTGAATTTTGAACATGTCATCCTCAATGGATTACTCAGGAGTCAGCAAATAAAGCTACCACAATAGTGCTGTGACTCCTGAGTAAAAACCCTGTTTACTCTACCCCCCCCCTGTCCCGCCCCCTAAACAGGGGGCGGGGACGTAACGGGAAGTGTAGTCTTACTTACTGACTTATGAGTAACTACTTCAACGCAAAGACGCTAAGACGCAAAGTTACTCAGGAGTCACAAAGTAAGGCTACAACGTTAGTGACGTGACTCCTGAGTAAAACCCTGTTTACTCTACCCCCACCCTGTCCCGCCCCC
>JAQBXX010000005.1 GCA_027624315.1 Pseudomonadota bacterium | reverse complement strand
CGGCACATGGATGTGCCGCCATTTTTCAAATACGTAAGTATTTGAAAAATGAAGAAAAGAAAAAATCGCATTTTTGCTTTTCGTGCTCTGATAATTCCTGGATGGAATTATTCAGAGATTCCTTAACAAGTAAGACGGCCCCTCCCGCAACGTCCCCGCCCCCTGCTTAGGGGGCGGGACAGGGCCTGCCCCCGGCTTGAGCGGGGGGTGGGGGTAGAGTAAACAGGGCATTACTCAGGAGTCACACTATTTAAAGTAATCTAACCTTACTTTGTGACTCCTGGGCCGGGCGCGCGGTGTAGCATGCATGCATGATACAGGTGAATCCCGTCCCCGCCTTCAAAGATAATTATATCTGGCTCATCGGTCATACCGACAGCCGGCAGGTCGCCATCGTCGATCCGGGTGACGCGCGCCCCATGCTCGACGCGCTGCAGGGGCAATCCCTCACGCCGTGCGCGATACTGCTTACCCATCATCATCGCGATCATGTGGGCGGGGTGACGGAGCTGCTGCGCCACTTCGACATCCCGGTATACGGGCCCGCGCACGAACCCGTGCCGGCCCTCACCCACCCGCTGCGCGAAGGCGACCGCGTGGCCCTCCCCGATATCGGCCTCACCCTCAGCGTGCTCGACGTGCCCGGCCACACGCGCGGGGCCATCGCCTATTACGGACACGGCTGCCTGTTTTGCGGCGACACACTGTTCACTGCCGGCTGCGGCTATCTGTTTGAAGGCACGCCACCCCAAATGTATCACTCCCTGAGCAAGCTCGCGGCGCTGGCGCCGGAAACCCAGGTCTACTGCGGCCACGAATACACGCTGGACAACCTGTCCTTCGCGCGCGTGGTCGAGCCGCGCAACGCCGACATCAGCGCACGTATCACCGAGGCCACGCGCCTCCGTGCCCGGAACCTGCCGACCGTGCCGGCCCTTCTCGCGCTCGAGCTGCGCACCAATCCCTTTCTGCGCTGTCATACCCCGGTGGTTATCGCAGCCGCGGAGAGCCATGCCAGGCGCCCGCTGTCCACGCCGGCGGAGGTGTTTGGTGTCGTGCGCCGCTGGAAAGACGATTTAGATTCAGTATAAGCCTATGGCCTTTTATACATAGCGACATAAATCGTAGCGAGCGGCTTTGAGGCGGGGGCGGCGGAGCGCAGGAACCGGAGTGTACAAGTAGTCTGCCGCTACGCGGCCCCGGATTCCGAGCACCGCACGCACCCGCATCAAAGACGCGCAGTAGATTTAGGGCGCTATGTATAGGTTGACCCAGCTCCCTCCTCCCTCTACCATTTTCTTATGCCGCGAATGAAGAGCAGTGCCTTAGGGGTGAGACTTTGTCTAATGCTGCTCCTCAGCACGGGTTTGGACGGCTGCGCCCAGCCGTCCACCCAGGCCGCGGACACTCCTGTAAAGATGCAACGAAATCAAGGCAATACAATACCGCCCGAACCTGGGCAGCCCCCGCCCGTAACGGCCACAGGGGCACCCCCCACCGCCCCCACCTCGCCACCAGACTTCTCCTACGAAAACTACCTTATTACCGTCATCCCAAATCTGTGGGAAAGCCTGGGGGAAAAATTTGCCCCACCCGAGGGCGTGACCGCTCCGATAACCGAGGAGCGGCGCGAGGATTTATGGGACCGTATCCGCGCCGGCTTCTCGCTGCCTTACCGTACCCACCCCAGGGTACGGGCCGAGGCCGAGGAATACGCCGCATCCCAGGACTATTTCGACACCGTCACCTGGCGCGCCAAGCCTTATATGTATTACGTCGTGCGCGAGGTGGAAAAGCGCGGCATGCCCACCGAGATCGCGCTGGTGCCGATCATCGAAAGCGCCTTTGTGGCCTCGGCCACATCGACGGTCGGCGCGGTGGGCATCTGGCAATTTATCCCCTCCACCGGCCGGCATTTTGGCCTCAAACAAACCTTCTGGCACGACGGGCGCCGCGATGTCATCGCCTCCACCGAGGCGGCGCTGAAATATCTGCAAAGACTCAATACCGAGTTCGACGGCGACTGGCTGCTCACCCTCGCGGCCTACAATGCGGGCGAAGGCGCCGTGCAGCGTGCCGTGAACAAAAACCAGCAGGCCGGCAAGCCCACCGACTTCTGGTCGCTGGATCTCTCGCGCGAGACTGAAACCTACGTGCCGCGCCTGCTGGGGATTGCCGCCATCGTGGCAAACCCGGAGGAGTTCGGCGTGAGCCTCAACAGCATTCCGGACGCGCCCTATCTCGCCAGCGTCGATATCGACAGCCAGATCAACCTGAATGTGGCGGCCAGGATCGCCGGTATCTCACGCGAGGAACTCACGCGCCTGAATCCCGGCCTGCTGCGGGGCGCCACCGACCCCAAGGGCAAAACAAAACTCCTGCTGCCGGCGGACAAGGCCGCAAGGTTCAGCGCGCGGCTCGCGGCCATGGCCCCGGGCGAGCGCATGTCGTCGTCACAGGCAAACCTGTCCGGCACGAAACGGGCCGGCAATGCACAAGGACGCACGACATACTATGTCGTGCGTGAAGGCGACACACTGGCGGGAATTGCACGCAAATTCAAAACCAGCGTGGCGCAATTGACTGCCTGGAATGCGGGCCGCTTCAGCGGAAAATACCTGAAATCCAGCATCAGGCTCAGCATCTATATTCCCTCCGCGGCGGGTAAGTAGCAGGAAAACTGCCCGGTGAAAGCGATACACATCCATCAATTCGGCGGCCCCGAGGTGTTGCATTATGAAGACGCACCCTGCCCCGTACCGGACGCGGGCGAAGTGCTGATCCGCGTGCACGCCGCGGGCGTCAACCCGGTGGACTGGAAAATCCGCGAAGGCCGTCTGCAAGGTCGCATCACTCATCACCTACCGCTCACGCTGGGATGGGATGTCGCGGGCATAATCGAACAGCTTGGTGCTGCTGTTTCGCAATTCAAGGTGGGTGATGCAGTGTACGCGCGTCCCGACATGGCGCGTGACGGCGCCTACGCGGAATACATCGTGGTGCGCGCGAGTGAGGTCGCGCTGAAACCGGAGTCACTCGATTTCATACACGCCGCCGCCGTACCGTTGTCCGCGCTCACCGCGTGGCAATCGCTGTTTGACGCAGGCAAGCTGGAACAAGGACAAAGGGTGCTAATTCACGCCGGGGCAGGCGGCGTCGGGCATTACGCCATACAGCTCGCGCACTGGAAGAGCGCCCACGTCATCACCACCACCAGTGCGCGCAATGCGGATTTCGTGCGTGCGCTCGGCGCCGCCGAAGCAATTGATTACACCGGCACCCGCTTCGAAGACGCCGTGCGTGATGTAGATATGGTATTCGACACCGTGGGCGGCGAAGTGCAGCAACGCTCGTGGCAGACCTTGAAGAAGGACGGCATACTGGTTTCCATCCTCGCGCTTACCGTGCCCGAAGAAGCGCCGCAACAAGGCTGGCGCTCGGCCTATGTCTTCGTGCAGCCGAATGCCGCCCAGCTAACCAGAATGGCCGAATTGATAGACGCGGGAAAGGTGAAGCCGGTAGTGGGAAATGTGTTTCCGCTGCATGAGGCCTCCAAGGCGCATACCGCTTTGCAAAGCGGTCACACACGTGGAAAAATCGTACTGCGCGTGGTGGATTGAGGACTTTGGCCTCTGCTCTGATGTGCTGCCAGCCCCTGTCTTTCGATCTTCGGCACCGCGGCGAGCAGCGCACGCGTGTATTCCTGCTGCGGATTGCGCAGCACCTGCTCCGCGCTGCCGTGCTCGACAATCCTCCCTTGATACATCACCGCCACTTCATCGGCGAGATACTCCACCACCGCGATGTTGTGCGTGATGAATAGATAGGCAATACCGGATTCCTCCTGCAAGGTTTTCAGCAGGTTCAGTATCTGCGCCTGCACCGAGACATCGAGCGCGCTGGTCGGCTCGTCGCAAATGATGAGTTTCGGATTTACCGCCAAGGCGCGCGCGATGCTGATGCGCTGGCGCTGACCGCCGGAGAATTCATGCGGATAACGGTATCTGGCCTCCGGCGGCAGTCCGACCTGCTCCAGCACCTGTGCGATACGCGCGGCGCGCTCGTGCGCTGTTTTGCCCACGCCCTGCACGATCATCCCTTCCTCGATAATGTCGGCGACCATCATGCGCGGATTGAGCGATGAATACGGATCCTGAAAGATGATCTGAAAATCGGCGCGGCGCGCGCGCAACGCCGCGCCACGCAATTGAGTGAGCTCCGTGCCCGCGAAGCGCACGCTGCCGGCGGTCGGACGGATGAGTTGCAGTATGCCCTTGCCCACCGTGGTCTTGCCGCAACCGGACTCGCCCACCAGCGCGAGCGTACGCCCGGCGCGGATACGTAGCGAGACGCCGTCCACCGCGCGCACGTACCCGGCGACGTGTTTGAAAATTCCCTTTTCAATGGGGAAATAGACCTTGAGATCATTCACCACGAGCAGTTCGCCCTCCGCCGGTAGTGATGTTGCCTGTCGTCCTTCCTCCTGCATCTGTGTCTGTGCCGCTGGAGGAGCCGCAGCGCTGAAGCGTGCATCGTAAAGGTGACAGCGCACGGTAGCACCCTCTCCGGCGCCGATCAGTTCCGGCGCAATCTCGCGGCAGGTCGGCCAGGCGAAATCACAGCGCGGCGCAAAGCGGCAGCCGGAAAATTCCTGCACCAGCGGCGGCACGGCGCCGCGCATCACCGCCAGGCGCGCACCGCGCTTGTCCAGGGTGGGCACGGAATCGAACAGTTTCTGCGCGTAGGGATGTTTTGGGGCAGCAAAGAATTGCGCGCGCGGCGCCTGCTCCACAATCTGCCCGGCATACATCACCGCAACGCGTGCGGCCATCCCGGATACCACGCCGAGATCGTGCGTGATGAGCAGCAACGCCATACCGGTGTCTTTCTGCAGCCTGCGCAGCAGGTCGAGAATCTGCGCCTGAATGGTCACGTCCAACGCCGTGGTAGGTTCGTCGGCGATGAGCAGTTCCGGCTCACCCGCGAGCGCCATCGCAATCATCACGCGCTGCTTCATGCCACCGGAGAGTTGATGCGGAAAATCGTAATAGCGACGCTGCGGCTCCTCGATACCCACCGCATCGAGCAACTCCACCACGCGCACGCGCGCGGCGCGCGGCGCGATCTTGTGGTGACACCGCAACGTCTCGCCGATCTGCTCGCCGACGGTGAGTACCGCATTCAGGCTGGTCATCGGCTCCTGAAAGATCATTGCGATGCGCCCGCCACGCACACGGCGCATATCCCTCTCCGGCAGCGCCAGCAAGTCCTCCCCGGCCAGCCGCACCTCGCCGGACACGTTCGCGTTTACCGGCAACAGTCGCATGATCGACAACGCGGTGAGCGACTTGCCGCTGCCCGACTCGCCGAGCAGGGCGAAGGTTTCTCCGCGCGCGATGTCGAAACTGATGTCATCCACCGCGCGCAGCGTGCCCTGACCTGTTTCAAACGAGGTGCTGAGGCCGCGCACGCTGAGCAGTATGTTGCTTGTCATTGTTTACGCAATCTTGGATCAAAGGCATCGCGCACCACATCGGAAAACAGGTTCGCCGCAAGCACCAGCGTGAACATGAACATAAAGGCCGCGCACAGCGACCACCACACCATGGGGTCGCGTGCCATCTCCATACGCGCGCCATTAATCATGTTGCCCCAACTGAGCGTGCTCGGATCCACGCCCACGCCGACGTAGGACAGCACTGCTTCGGCCAGTACCAACCCACTAAAATCGAGCACCACACTGATGAGCACGATGTGCATCACATTCGGCAGGATGTGGCGCCAAATGATCTTAAAGTGTCCTACACCGAATGCCTGCGCGGCCTGAATGTATTCCATCTCGCGCAGTTTCAGGGCTTCACCGCGTAACAGACGACACAGGCCAGCCCAACCGGTAATGCCAAGGATGATGCACAGAAATAACAAGCGCAGGTCGGCACGCTCGGCCAGTGTATCGAACTGCTCCGGGTGGTTGGTGATGTACACCTGCAAACTCAAAATCGCCGCAGCGATGAGCAGCACACCGGGAATGGAACTGAGCGTGGTATAGACATACTGAATGATGTCGTCCGCCACGCCGCGAAAATAACCCGCCATAATGCCGAGCAGCACGGCAAACGGCAGCATCACCAGCGTGGTCAGCGTGCCGATCACCAGCCCGGTGCGGATGCTCTTGAGCGCCTGATAAAAAACATCCTGCCCCACCTTGTCGGTGCCGAGGATATGGTATTTGAGGCTGAGCAGCGCCGCCCAGACGGCGAACGTGAGGATGACCAGCAGCGTCGCCAGCGTAATCCGCCACGGTGTTTCCGTTTCGCCGCGCAAAATGCGGCGCGCCATGGCCTTGAACGAGATGCGCTCGCGCCATGCCAGCGCAGCTGTCAGCGCCGCACACACGCCGACCCAGATCAGCACGCTGATGGCGACGGCGCGCGCCGAGGCCGCAAGGATATCCGCCGCCCGTTCGTTGTCCGGGTCTTGCAGGTGCCGCCCGCCGTGTTTGAGGCGCGGAAACACGCGCACCTCCGTACCGTCGGCGCGCTCATCAGCCTCCCTGGTATAAAGATGAGCGGCAAACGGCGCTGAATAGGTCTTCTCCACCCGCACGCGCAACGGCGTGGCGATCACATCCAGCAGGCTCAGCACCTCCACTGAATATTCTTTTTCTGCCTTTGCCGCACCGTTATCCGGCAGCGGCAAACGAAAATGCAGCGAATCCAGCAGGCCGATCAGTACATACGTCAGTAACACCACCAGCGCCGCCGCCGCCATGCGGCTGCGCTTCACCTCGCGCCACGGCGCGCGCAGGTGCTCCTTGCCGCGCACATACAGGGCAAACCCTACTACCGTGACGAGCAGCAGGAATATCAATGCATCAGTGGGCAACACCACAGGCAGAAAGTGCATCAGCCCAACCTCACGCGCGGGTCAACCAGGGTGTAAGAGATGTCGGTGAGGATCAGTCCGGCGATGTAGAGCACGGAGCCCAGAAACACCATCGCACGCACGATCGCAAAATCCTGCGCATTGATGGCGTCTATCGTGTAGCTGCCGAGGCCGGGGATGCCGAAAAAAGACTCCATAATCAAACTGCCCATGAACAGCAACGGCAGCACGACCACCACGCCGGTCAGGATCGGGATCATGGCATTCTTGAGCACATGGTAAAACAGCACGCGCAGCTCGGAGAGGCCCTTGGCGCGGGCGGTGCGCACATAGTCCTTGCCGATCTCTTCCAGAAAGATCGTGCGGTACCAGCGGCTGCCGGAGCCGATGCCGCTAACCACACCGATGATCACCGGCAGCAGGATGAACTTGAATGACTGCACGCCGCTGTCGTAGCCGGAGATGGGCACGATGTGCAGCAGCTTGCTGATGAGATATTGCCCGCCGATGATGTAAAACAGCCCGGAGATGGACATCAGCACCACGCACAGCACCACGCCCCAGACATCAATATATGTGGCTCTGAAAAACGCCATCAACAGGGCGAAGGTAATGTTGGCGAGCAGCCCGATAAACAGCGCCGGTAATGCGATAGCGAGACTCGGCCACATGCGTTCGCGGATATCGAGGCCGATATCGCGGCCATCGTCCGAGCGCCCGAAGTCGAAGACAAACAACAACACCGATTTCCTGAAAAAAATAGTGTCGGTGAATTGTGCCGCGCCACTGGCTGAGTTATTGAACACGAGCGGCTTGTCATAGCCACGTTCCGCCTTCCATTTCTCTATCGCCTGAGGCGTAACGTGCTTGACGCCCAGATGCACACGCGCCATGTCATCCGGCTTGTTCACCACAAAAAACAGTGCAAACGTCAGTAGATTGACGCCGATCAGAATGGGTATGGCGTACAGTATGCGGCGCGTGATGTAGGCGATCATTTGGCTACCCTGCGCTCTCTGCGCACGTAGCTGATCACCGCAGGCACGGCGCTGATCACCAGCACTGCGAACAACGCGAACAACGGCCACAGTACCGGCACATTCCATTCGGCTCGCATCCGGTTGCGCAGCGCCGGATCGATGCGAATGTATTTCAATTCGTTGTTGGCCATTTCGTTGGGCTTGGCGTTTTTATACCAGGCGTGAAACAGGCCGAACTTCTTGCGATGCCGCCCCCAGACCCAAGGCGCATCACGCTGAGCGATAGCCAGCATCTGATTGATAATGCTCTGGCGCTGGGGACCAGCGTCCATGTTTTTCATCTGTTCAAACAGTTTGTTGAACTCCGGATTATCGTAGTTCGCGGCATTCTCGCCGTTCTTCCCAACCTTGGCGTTTGGCCCGTAGAGCAGAAACATGAAGTTCTCCGGATCCGGGTAATCGGCGTTCCAGCCCCACTGCCAGACCTGCGCGTTGCCCTTCAGCATCTTGTCCTGAAAGCGATTGAAGTCAGTATTGCGCACATCGAGCTGCAAATCGAGTTTCTGGAACTGCTTGCGCAGCCAGTCGAGATAGGCTTTGTCATCGGGGCCGCTCAACGCGGTGTCGAAATGCAACAACAGGGGTTTGCCGGTATTGGCATCACGGCCATCAGGATAACCTGCCTCGGCCAGCATGCGGCGCGCGGTCTCAATTGATTTCCGTTGCGCCCGCCCATCCACCCATTCGTAAACATAAGGGTTGATCCCCGCCTCGCCCTCCACATAGCCGAAGATGCCCGGTGGGATCGGACCTTGCGCCGGGATACCGCGGCCATTGAGGAAGATGGAGATGAACTCCTCCTGATCTACGGCGATGGAAATCGCCTGACGCAGTTTGCGTGCGCGCTCGCTTAGGCCTCCCACCACCGGGTCGAGCATGTTGAAACCGATATAGGAAATATCCGCGCCGACGCTGGTAAGAAGTCGAATACCTTTTTCCTGCATCGCCTCGCTCACCCCCGCATCCCCCTGCGTCGTGATGCGTACCGCCTGATCAAAGCTGTCGGAACTGATACCGGAGACATCGTAATAACCTTGCAGAAATTTATTCCAGTATGGAATACTTTCTTTTTCCAGGCTGTACACCGCCTTGTCGATAAACGGCAGCGGACGGCCTGCGTCATCGAGCAACCCCGCCTCGCGGTCGCCCGGCATACCTGCAGCGGGATAGGTCTCACCGTGATAGTTGGGATTACGCTCCAGCACCATCTGACGGTTGGGGTTATTCAGCGTGAGCATGTACGGCCCGGTGCCTACCGGATACCAGTCGAGCGAGATGTTTTTCTCCGCCATGCCGGGCTGCGCGTAAAAGCGATCCACTTCTTGCGCCACCGGCGCGAAAAATGGCATCGCGAGCCAGTACACGAGTTGTGGGTATTTGCCGCGCACCTTGATGCGGTAGGTGTAACGATCAAGCACCGTCGCGCCCTCCAGCGGAAATTGCGTGAGATCAAGAAACGCATCACGCCCCTCTGCGGCCTGCGCCTTGCGTAGCGTTTCCGCATATTCCTTCAGCCCAACGATGTATTCACTCATCAAGCCGAAGATCGGCGACTCCAGCTTCGGATGGGCAAGACGCTTGATCTGATAGACGTAATCCTGCGCCACCAGCTCGCGCGTACCGTGTTCGGTGAAATCCTGCAAGTGCGTCACGGCGTCAAGTTCGTGCGGCGTGAGCTGAAGGTAGCGCGGGCTGCCATCAGCATTGCGCGCGAACGCAGGGTGCGGCTGATAGCGGATGCCGGGCTGAAGCGTAATATCATAGACGCTGTAGGCAATATCCCCGATGGCGGCGTTTTCCGGAAGCGGCTTGGCCATCTTGTCCAGATACACCGCCTGCGGCACCGTGCGCGCTGCAAGCGGGATCAGCGTGTAAGGCCGCTTGAGGTAATCATATTGCAGCGGCGGCTCATATATCTGCGCGATCAGTGCAAATTCGTTTTCCACGTAGGATTGTGCAGGATCCAGGTGTTTCGGGCGCTGATCGAACGAACTGTAGAGGATGTTGCTGCGGTCATCCTGCGCGGCGTAGGGGTTGTTCCACGGGCGTCCGTCGCACCCCGCCAGTGCGTAGCACAGCAACATCATCAGGGAAAGGACAGCCCGTTTCATCATCATCTTGTCGAATGGTGCGTGCAAGCGTAATGTCTTTATAATACCCTATTAGCGGTAGAACAATTTTATACGCAGAAGGATAATGATATGGGATTTCTCGACGGTAAATGCGCACTCATCGTAGGGCTCGCCAGCAACCGCTCCATCGCCTGGGGCATTGCCAAGGCCATGCAGCGGGAAGGGGCGCAGCTCGCCTTCACCTACCAGAATGAGCGGCTGCAGGAGCGCGTGGAGAAAATGGCCGCGGAATGCGACTCGGTGATCACCCTGCCGTGCGACGTGAGCAACGACACCGAAATCGACGCGGTGTTCGAACATCTGGATGACTACTGGGATCACCTCGACATCATCGTCCACTCGGTGGCCTATGCGCCCGCCAAGGAACTGGAGGGCAACTATCTCGACGCCGTAACGCGCGAGGGCTTTCTCATCGCCCACGACATCAGCTCCTACAGCTTCACCGCGCTCGCCAAGGCCGGGCGCAACATGATGCAGGGGCGCAACGGCGCACTGCTCACGCTCAGCTACCTCGGCGCGGAGAGTGTCGTTCCCAATTACAACGTGATGGGCCTCGCCAAGGCGAGCCTCGAAGCCAACGTGCGCTACATGGCCGACAGCCTCGGCCCCGAGGGTATACGCGTGAACGCGATCTCCGCCGGGCCGATCAAGACACTCGCCGCCGCCGGCATTGGCGGCTTCCGCAAGATGCTCGATTATGCGGAGAAAAACTCCCCGCTACGGCGCAACGTCACCATCGACGACGTGGGCAACACTGCGGCCTTCCTCTGCTCCGACCTGGCCGCCGGCATCACCGGCGAGATCGTGCACGTGGACAGCGGCTACCACATCGTTGGCATGGCCGCACTCTAACCCTGACAAAATTAATTTCCCTTCCCCCTCCCAGGGGGAAGGCTAGGATGGGGGTAGTAAGCCAAGGATCGCCACCCTGCCCCAATATGAGGCTCTGACGTGACCACCAAAAACCTCGAATCCACCCTGCACGAAGAACGGCTGTTTGCGCCGTCACCCGATTTTTCCACGCATGCGCGCGTCAAAAGCAGGGAACAGTTGGTCGCACTTCAACAGCAGGGCGATGCAGACCACGAAAACTTCTGGGCCACCCTCGCGCGCAACGAAATCATCTGGCACAAGCCATTCACTAACATTCTCGACAGCAGCAATGCGCCGCACTACCGCTGGTTTGACGACGGACTGCTGAATGTTTCCTACAACTGCCTTGATCGCAACCTCAAGGACAGGGCCGACAAAACCGCCATTATTTTCGAAGGCGAGCAAGGCGACGTCCGCCGCGTGAGTTACGCCGAGCTGCATCGTGACGTATGCCGCTTTGCCAATGCGCTCAAGGCCAAGGGTATTAAAAAAGGCGACCGCGTGGTGATCTACATGCCGATGGTGCCGGAGGTCGTCGTCGCCATGCAGGCGTGCGCACGCATCGGCGCCATTCATTCGGTCGTGTTCGGCGGCTTCTCCGCGCAGTCGCTGAAGGACCGCATCGAAGACGCCGGAGCAAGAATGCTTATCACCGCCGACGGCGGCACACGCGGCGGCAAGGTCATCGAGCTCAAGGCCGCCGCCGATCTGGCATTGAGCAAAGGCTGCCCCAGCATTGAGAACGTGATCGTGTTGCAACGCGCCGGCCAGCAGGTCAACATGCAGGCGGGGCGTGATGCATGGTGGCACGATGCCGTGAAAAACGTTGCCGACCAGTGCGAGCCGGTGTGGGTCGAGAGCGAGCACCCATTATTTCTGCTCTACACCTCCGGCTCCACCGGCAAACCCAAGGGCATCCAGCATGCGAGCGCGGGCTATCTGCTCGGCACCATCGTCACCATGCAGTGGGTGTTCGACATCCACGACGACGACATCTTCTGGTGCACCGCCGATGTCGGCTGGGTGACGGGCCACAGCTACGTCACCTACGGCCCGCTTGCGACCGGCGCGACGACGCTGATGTACGAAGGCGCGCCGACCATTCCCGACGGCGGACGTTTCTGGGACATCTGCCAGCGCCACAACGTAACTATTTTCTACACCGCGCCCACCGCAATACGCGGCCTGATGAAACTGGGCGACGAAATTCCAGCGAAATATGATTTATCGAAGCTGCGTTTGCTCGGCACCGTGGGCGAACCGATCAACCCCGAGGCGTGGATGTGGTATCGCAAACACATCGGCCATGAGCGCTGCCCGATCGTGGACACCTGGTGGCAAACCGAAACCGGCGCGCACCTGATCGCCCCCATCCCCGGCGCCATGCCCACCAAGCCCGGTTCCTGCACCCTGCCGCTGCCCGGCATCGCGGCGGACGTCGTGGACGAAGAAGGCAACAGCATTACCGCGCCCAACCAGGGCGGCTATCTCGTCATCAAGAAACCCTGGCCGTTCATGCTGCGCGGTATCTGGGGCGACGAGCAGCGCTACCTGGACACCTACTGGAAGAAATTCAGCAACAAGTACTACGTCGCCGGCGACACCGCGCACCGCGACGCAGACGGCTATTTCTGGATCATGGGCCGCGCCGACGACGTACTGAAAGTATCCGGCCACCGCCTCGGCACCATGGAGATCGAATCCGCCCTCGTCGCGCATCCGCGCGTCGCCGAAGCCGCCGTGGTCGGCAAACCCGACGAGATTAAAGGCGAAGCCGTATTCGCCTACGTCGTGTTACGCGGCGCACGCCCCGCGGGCGGCGTGGACGAAACGCTCACCAAAGAACTACGCGCCTGGGTCACCGAACAGATCGGCCCCATCGCCCGCCCCGACGACATCCGCTACGCCGACAACCTCCCCAAAACCCGCTCCGGCAAAATCATGCGCCGCCTGCTGCGCTCCATCGCCGCCGGTGAGGCCATCACCCAAGACACCTCGACGCTGGAGAACGAGGCGATCCTGCTGCAGTTGCAGGGGAAGGCATGAGTTGGATCCGCTAGCTTGATCCGACCTACCTAACTGATGTCGAATATACGTTAGACGCACATGATAGAGCAGCCGGACGGCTTTCTGAAAGGCCGCGAACTCATCGATAACATCCGACGCCTTGAGGAGGCTGCCCAGCAGGCCGCTCTCCAACTTGATGCGAAAGGGCAGCTTGGAGTGCGCGGACCTGAGATGCTCACGCGGCTCGGAGATGGCCTGTCGTTGCTTGCTCAGATCGCGTCCTGTGCATGGGGCTGTCGCCACGCCGGCCATGCGGTGGAGAACCTCGTGCGCCGTCTCGCCAACGCGGCAACGGCAGCCTTACGCTTGGCCTATCTCGGCTACTATGACGAAGCGATTGGAGTGATCCGCAGTGCTGGCGAGTTGGCGAACCTCCTCCAGCTCTTTTTTCTCGCCCCGGTGGAACTGGGCACCTGGACGGCATCCTCACGCTCCGAACGAATGAGTCGATATGGTCCAGCGGCCGTGCGTCGGTTGGTGGAAGCGCGCGATGAAAGGCCGATCGTCGACGAGCCCGCCTACAGAGTTCTCTGCGAACTTGGGATCCACGTCACGCCAGCGTCCGCGTTCCTGTCCCACGATCTTGAGGGGGCTCGTGTCTACGTCGGCCCTCAGTTGTCGATACCCGGGCTCTTCCTAGTGGTGAGCGAGCTGACCTACCTCGTCGGCAGCGTTCTTCCCTTGGTCGGGCGTTTGACGCAACAAGCAGAGCCACGGCTGGGCGAGCTGAAGGCCTGCCAAGGCGCGCTGCTCGGAACACTGACGTGGCTTCGTATTACGAATTACGAGCAGGTCCTGAAGGACTTTCGTGAGAAATTCGATGACAATGGCATCTAACGACGTGCTGCAGTCAAGTAGGTCGGATCAAGCGTAACTCGTAGGATGGGTTGAGCGCAGCGATACCCATCAATGATGCTTGTATAATGTATCAATGGCAAATTATCGGCGCAACTTTGTTCCGGGTGGCACTTATTTCTTCACGGTTAATCTCGCGCAGCGTAGTGTGCAGTTGCTTACCGAACATATCGATCTTTTACGCGCTGCTTTTCGTGCGGTGCGGCGTCATCACCCATTTTCGATAGACGCTATTGTGGTGCTACCGGATCATCTTCACGCCGTGTGTACTCTGCCTCAAGACGATTGTGACTACGCCCTGCGCTGGCGATTAATTAAAACAAATTTCTCGCGGGCCTTGGCGTCGGGTGAAAGACGATCAAACAGCCGTCTGTCGAAGGAAGAGCGGGGAATATGGCAACGGCGCTACTGGGAGCATACTATCCGCGACGAATGCGATTTCGAGCGCCATGTGGATTATATTCACTTCAACCCCGTCAAACACGGCCATGTGAAACGGGTACAGGATTGGCCTTATTCGTCATTTCACCATCATGTTCGCCGAGGACGGTATGCGGCGGATTGGGCATGGGGTGAAGATGGCATTGAGGACGGTTTTGGTGAATGAGCCATGATGGGTATCGCTACGCTCAACCCATCCTACAAAACTAAATGCATTCTATTTTAAATCATGTGAGGAATTGGCCTGCGGGCGCGCGTGCGGCGTTATTGCTGGCTGTGGCGGCGGCGGTAGTGATTGCCCTGTTTTTCTACGGACGCATTCCACAAATCGCCGGTTATAACAACTTTGCTGATACGCGGTCTTGGTGGTGGTTGCCCAACGCACAGAATGTGCTCTCTAATCTGCCGTTTTTGCTGGTGGGACTGTGGGGGCTGCGGCGCTTGCCGCGCTTTATAATAAGCACCCGGTTCGAGCGGGTGGTGTGGGCCGGCTTTTTGCTGGGTGTGTTGCTGACGTTTTTTGGCTCGGCCTACTATCACTGGCAGCCTGACAATCTGCGTCTGGTATGGGATCGCTTGCCCATCACACTGTCGTTTATCTGCCTGTTTGCTGCTGTGCTGGCCGAAAGGGTGTCGGCGCGACTTGCTGCGTGGAGCTTGCTGCCCATGTTGGTTTACGCAGTAGCCAGTGTGATTTATTGGTACCTGAGCGAAACATGGGGACGTGGCGACCTGCGACCCTATATTCTGGTGCAGTTGCTACCCCTGCTGCTTATACCGCTATTATTGCTGCTGCACCCTCCGCGCTACAGTCACGGCTGGGCTTTGCTGCTGGTGGCTGGCTGGTATGTGCTAGCCAAGATGTTTGAGGTCATGGACAGCACTGTCTATCAGTTCGGTGGAATAGTGAGCGGCCACGCCATCAAGCATTTGCTCGCCGCTGTAGCCACGGTGCAAGTGGCCTGGATGCTGCATCGCCGTCGGCTCCACAGGCCAGATCGCAGAATGGGTTGAGCGTAGCGGTTCCGATGACCCTCTGCATAAACCGGCGATAACGCGCGTGCTGAACAACCCCTTCATACCCGCCTGGTGGCTGCGTAATGCGCACCTGCAAACGCTGTGGGCGAACGTGGTGCGCCGTGCTGAAAATACCGCGTTGCGGCGCGAGCGGCTGGAACTGCCGGATGGTGACTTTGTCGATCTGGACTGGACTACCGGCGCATCCGGACCGGTGGTGATAGTCCTGCACGGCCTGCAAGGTTCGAGCAACTCCAGCTATGCACGCGGGATTTTGCGCGCCCTCCATCAACGCGGCTATCGCGCCGTACTGATGCACTTTCGCGGTTGCAGCGGCGAACCGAATCGGCTACCGCGCTTTTACCACGGCGGAGAGACGGGTGATCTCAATACGCTGGTCAATGTCCTGCACGCACGCGAACCGCACACGCCACTCGCCGCGGTCGGCTATTCGCTCGGCGGCAATGTGTTGTTGAAATGGCTGGGTGAGCAGGGGCAGCACGCGCCGCTCACCTGCGCTGTGGCGGTGTCCGTGCCGTTCGACATGAATGAGTCGGTGCTGCGGCTACAACGCGGCCTTTCCAGATTTTATCAACGGCATCTGCTGCGTTGCCTGCGCGATACGGTACGCGAAAAATCAAGACACATGAGGCTGCCGCTCGACATCGGCGATCTTGATCGCCTGCGCACCTTGCGCACTTACGACGATGCCGTCACCGCGCCGCTGCATGGATTCGCCGGGGTGGACGACTACTATACGCAATCAAGCTGTCGTCAATATCTCGGGCGGATCGGCATTCCCACGCTGGTGCTGCATGCCGCCGATGACCCTTTCCTGACGCGCAAGGCAACCCCCACACAGGCCGAACTCTCGCCGCACGTGACCCTGGAGTTGTCCGGGCACGGTGGACACGTGGGCTTTGTTTACGGAAGCGCACCCTGGCGGGCGTGTTACTGGCTGGAGGAGCGCATTCCTGCCTGGCTTGAGGGCGTGCTTGCATCCTATAATGCAGGCAACATGCGGGAAACAGCCTGATGCAATTCGACACCATACTGCTTATCAAGCAATTCGTCTCGTTGCTGGTGGTACTCGCGCCGTTCGACGTGATGCCGCTTTATCTTTCCCTTACGCATGACATGGCAGCCGCACAGCGGCGCAAGGTTTTATTGCGCATGATTGTCACCGTGGTGGTGACGCTGCTGTTCTTTCAATACGGCGGCATGTACCTGCTTACCCTCATTGGCATCAGCCTGCCCAGCTTCCAGGTAGCGGGCGGCCTGATCCTCGCATCCATGGCGTGGTCGATGTTGCACGCCACACCCTCGCGCGTGCAGGGCGTGCAAGGCGAGGAGTCCGCGCACCGCGAGGACATCTCCATCGTGCCGCTCGGCATTCCCATGCTCGCCGGCCCCGGCACCATCACCGCAGTGGTCCTGTACGCCCAGCAGCAAGGCGCAAGCCTGGCCGGGCACGCGCAACTCAGCGGCGTGATACTGGTGACCGCACTCGTGCTTTACATCATGTTCCGCATGGCCGACCCCTTGTTTGAAAAACTGGGGCCGACCGGCGCGCGCGTCACCACGCGCATCATGGGCATGCTGCTGCTTGCCGTGGCGATGGAATTTATCCTGCGTGGGATCACCGAGGTGCTGGTGCGCTAGTGGACTGCTTCGCAATTATTGAATCTTATGTTGACGATGCGAAACGATAATGATGCGCTGTATTCGTTGGCAGCGCGGCTCCAAATCCTCCCTCGCTACGCTCGACCCCCTTTGCAAATGGGGTGGCCGTGAGCTTGCCGAACGGCCGGGGGATTTAAGACCGCGATGTCGAGCTGACTTGATAAGCTCCAAGAGTAATGACGCACTACACTAAACGACTGCGGTTACTTGCGCGGCTTCGACTCTTCAACCTTGATTGAAACATGGCGATCTTCATTACGCAGTGAGCGTGTCGAGGAGAGTATCTCGCTGCTGTCCGAACTTTGTTCCCGCACTGCGTCGCCGATGTCTATCCACTCGCCCAGCTTTCCGGAAACGGTAGTGCGCATCTGTGCGATATCGATGCTGCCGCCGCCCTGCATGGACGGTACGGCGTGTTGTGGGGAGATATCAAGCGTAACCGTGCCGCCGCTTACGCGCGGCAGAACGCTGAAACCTGTGGTCACATCCTTGTAAGTGATGGTGTTATAGACGCGCTGATCGGGGCCGTTGCCATGCACACTGCGTTCGACCACCGGAATGGATAGTCCGATCTGGATAAATGCGGCGCTACCCTCCAACACCTGAACCTGCTGCGTATTATTGTCGTGCGCCGTGCGGTCACCGTGCGTGATGTGGACTTCAACACCCTCGCGCGCTACCGGCCCCTTGCGCCCGGTGCTGACGCGCACATCGCCGCTCCGTATCTGGCCCTGCACCGCAGCCTCATTGCGCGCTTGCTCATCCCGGGCATTCTGCTTCACCGTAACCAACAAACGGCGCGGAGCCACGTCGAGGGCCAGCAGAATGTCTTTTATCTGCACCAGATTATTTGGCGTGGTGCGCACTACCAACTGGTTGTTCCACCCGCTCAGCGCCCCCTCTTTCTCGATGAACGGTTTGACGAGCGTAATCGCCTGCTCCACCGTAAGATGCCGCAGCGGCATGATCTCCACTGCAGATTCAGCGGCTGATACAGCCTGCATCAACAGCAACAGCAAGACACACCTGATGACGCGCATTTCAGATATAGAGTCTGCGAATTTCGGGATCGGGCTCACTCCGCTCCCACACTTCATCAAACAGGCGCACCAGTGCGGCGGCTTCAAGCGGCGCGTTGAAGTTCACCACGCCGTCGTAGCGGTCGCTCATCTTACGGTGCATGAGGCCAAGCTTGTCTACCACCAGAAAGGCTTCGCTCAAGGCTTGATGATCGCCCCCCGGTTTGCGTACCTGGATAAAACTGCTCAACCGGTGTGCCAGCTGCACCAGACGGTGGCCGTGCTTGGCGATGCGCTCCGAATTCTGCACCAAGATACGTATCTGCGAATAGCGGCTGTAGGTGGCAAGCTCGCGCACCGCGGAGACAAATGTGGTGGTGTCATACACGGTGGGATCGAGATCACGGCTGAAGATATGCAGATATCGCCTGCCCTGTTTGACCAGCGCGATGGCGGCGATGCGGTTGTCCCCACTGGTGGCAATCAGTATTGGCTCGGGGTCTTTTCCGAGTTGCATCCGCTCCAAGTTACTCACCCCTGCCATTTTCCAGTCCCTTTCAAACTTTCGCAGCCAACTCCCGTGCGTAGCCGATATAGTCCGCCGGGGTAAGCGCCAGCAGCCGCATCTTGGCCTCCTGCGGAATCTCAAGCGTAGTGATAAATTTATGCAGTGCCTCACGATCAATGCGCTGCCCGCGTGTGAGCGCCTTCAGCTTTTCATAGGGTTGCTCGACCCCGTGGCGGCGCATCACGGTCTGCACCGCTTCCGCCAGTACCTCCCAGTTACGCGCCAGCTCGGCATCGATTTCCTCGCGGCTGACTTCGAGCCAGGCGATGCCCCGCAGGCAGGACTCATAGGCAATGACGCTGTGCGCGATGCCAACGCCGAGATTGCGCAGCACCGTGGAATCGGTGAGGTCACGCTGCCAGCGCGATACCGGGAGCTTGCTGCTCAAAAATTCGAGCACCGCATTGGCCATGCCCAGGTTGCCTTCCGAATTTTCAAAATCGATGGGGTTGACCTTGTGCGGCATGGTGGAGGAGCCCACCTCGCCCGCCACGGTCTTCTGTTTGAAATAACCGAGCGAGATATAGCCCCACATATCGCGGTTGAAATCGATGAGCACCGTATTGAAACGGCGCAGCACATCGAACAGCTCGGCGAGCGCATCGTGCGGCTCGATCTGCGTAGTGTAGGGATTCCAGTGCAATCCCAGGCTCTCCACAAAACCCTGCGCCAGCACCGGCCAGTCGATTTCCGGGTAGGCCACGCGGTGCGCATTATAGTTGCCGACCGCACCGTTGAACTTGCCGAGCAGCGCCACCTCGGCTAACTGTTTGCGCTGACGCAGCAGGCGAAAAGCGGTGTTGGCGATTTCCTTGCCCAGGGTGGTTGGCGTGGCGGGCTGGCCGTGGGTGCGCGCCAGCATCGGCTGCGCGGCGTAGCGGTGCGCGAGGTCTTGCAGCTCCGCGGTCAGCTTGTCCATCAGCGGCAGCAGCACACGTTCACGCGCCTCGCGCAGCATCAGCGCGTAGGCAAGATTGTTGATGTCTTCCGAGGTGCAGGAAAAATGAAAGAACTCACTCGCGGCGGCAAGCTCGCGTTGATCCTTTACCTTCTCCTTGAGAAAATATTCGACCGCCTTCACATCATGATTGGTGGTGCGTTCGATCTCCTTGATGCGCACGGCGTCCGCGAGATTGAAATTTTCGACGATGGTGTTTAGCGCCGCGTTCGCCTGTGCGCTGAACGCAGCCACCTCGGGAATCTTCGGCTCACGCGCCAGCCACTGCAGCCAGCGCACCTCGACCAGCACGCGATGGCGCATCAGGCCGTATTCGCTGAAGATGGGCGACAGTGCCGCCGTTTTGTTGCCATAGCGTCCGTCGAGCGGGGAAATGGCCATGAGCGTGCTTGATTCCATACTATTAAGAGTACAATTAAACGTAGCCAAATCATAGCCTTTCCATGCCACGGAGCGCCCGCCACCTGCACCAATTGCTCACGGAAGTGCGCGCCTGCCGCGCCTGTGAGGCGCACCTGCCGCTCGGCCCCAGACCCATCGTGCGCGCGAGCACCACGGCGCGGCTGCTGATCGTGGGACAGGCACCGGGGACGCGCGTGCATGCCACCGGGCTGTCGTGGAACGACCCCAGCGGCGACCGGCTGCGCGCGTGGATGGGGGTGGACCGGGAGACGTTTTACGACGAGGCGCGCATCGCTGTGCTGCCGATGGGATTTTGCTACCCCGGCAAGGGCAAGGGCGGCGACCTGCCGCCGCGCCCGGAATGCGCCGAACTGTGGCGCGCGCCGCTGCACGCGGCGCTGCCGCAGATCGAGTTCACCCTGCTGATCGGCCAGTACGCACAGCGCCATTACCTGGGCAAACGCCGCAAACCCACCCTGACCGAAACCGTGCGCGCCTGGCGCGAGTATCTGCCGCATTACCTGCCGCTGCCACACCCCTCGCCGCGCAACCTGATGTGGCTCAGGCGCAACCCGTGGTTTGAGTGCGAGGTCGTGCCCGTTTTGCGCGAAAAGGTGCATGCACTGCTGTCCGCCGAAACACGCCGTATCGGTACGCGCGCGAAAGCGATAAAATAGCGTTCTTGCACCCAGGATCAACCACGTGCTGAAAAACTACCGTCTTCATGTCGCCGAGCGTGCCGCACACGGCCTGCCGCCGCTCGCGCTCAACGCCAGACAAACTGCCGAACTGGTCGAGCTACTGAAAAACCCGCCCGCCGATGAGGGCGAGTTTTTGCTGGCGCTTGTCACCCAGTGTGTGCCGCCGGGCGTGGATCAGGCAGCCTATGTGAAGGCCGGCTTTCTGGCTGCGGTGGCCAGCGGCGAGACGGCGAGCCCGCTCATCACCCGCACACAGGCAACGCAACTGCTCGGTACCATGCTGGGCGGTTACAACATCCATCCGCTCATCGATCTTCTGGATGACGAAGAACTTGCGCCCACTGCGGCGCAGGCGCTCGCCACTATGCTCCTGATCTTCGACGCGTATCACGACGTGGTTAAAAAGGCCGCAACAAATCGCCATGCGCAGCAGGTGTTACAGTCGTGGGCCGACGCCGTGTGGTTCACGCACCGCGCGCCACTCGCCGATGAAATCACCGTCACCGTGTTCAAGGTGCCGGGCGAAACCAACACCGACGATCTCTCGCCCGCCTCGGAGGCGTGGAGCCGCCCGGACATCCCGCTGCATGCCAAGAGCATGCTTGCCAATAAAATGCCGGACGCGCTCAGCACCATCGAGGCGCTGAAAAAGAAAGGCCACCCGCTGGCCTATGTCGGCGACGTCGTCGGCACCGGTTCCTCGCGCAAGTCCGCCATCAACTCCGTGCTGTGGCATATGGGGCACGATATGCCTTATGTGCCGAACAAGCGTCAGGGCGGCGTGATACTGGGCGGCAAGATCGCGCCGATCTTTTTCAATACGGCGGAAGATGCAGGCAGCTTGCCCATCGAGTGCGCGGTGGACAAGCTGAACACTGGCGATGTGATAAAGATTTATCCGCACGCCGGGCGCATCACCAGTGAAACGGGCGCAGAGCTTGCGCGCTTCGAGCTAAAGCCCATCACCCTGCCCGACGAAGTGCGCGCAGGCGGACGCATTCCACTCATCATCGGCCGCGCACTCACCGACAAGACACGCGAGCATCTGGGGCTGGACTGCTCGCCCCTGTTCATCCGCCCGCTGGCGACGACCGACAGCGGCAAGGGTTACACGCTGGCACAGAAAATGGTCGGGCGCGCCTGTGGCGTGAAAGGCATGCGCCCCGGCACCTATTGCGAACCGCGCATGAGCACCGTCGGCTCGCAGGACACCACCGGCGCCATGACGCGCGATGAGCTGAAGGAGCTCGCCTGCCTCGGTTTCTCGGCGGATTTAGTCATGCAGAGCTTCTGCCACACCGCGGCCTATCCGAAACCGATCGACATCCAGTTGCAGCATGACCTGCCCGATTTCATCCGTACGCGCGGCGGCGTGGTGCTGCGCCCCGGCGACGGCATCATCCACTCGTGGCTCAACCGCATGCTGCTGCCCGACACCGTCGGCACCGGCGGCGACTCACACACGCGCTTTCCCATCGGCATCAGCTTTCCCGCAGGCTCAGGCCTCGTCGCCTTCGCCGCCGCGCTCGGCGTGATGCCGCTCAACATGCCGGAGTCGGTGCTGGTGCGCTTCAAGGGCAAGATGCAGCCCGGCATCACGCTGCGTGATCTGGTGAACGCCATTCCGTATATCGCGTTGCAAAAAGGTTTGCTCACGCTCGACAAAAAGGGCAAGAAAAATGTCTTCTCCGGGCGCGTCATGGAGATTGAAGGATTGCCCGATCTCAAGATCGAACAGGCGTTTGAATTCGCCGACGCCTCGGCGGAGCGCTCGGCCAACGGCTGCACCGTGCGCCTGAATAAAGAGCCGATCATCGAATACCTCACCTCCAACGTCACGCTGTTGAAGTGGATGATGGCCACCGGCTACGAAGACCGGCGCACGCTGGAGCGGCGCATCCAGGCGATGGAGGCGTGGCTCGCCAAGCCGGAATTACTCGAAGCCGACAAGGACGCCGAATACGCCGCAGTGGTTGAGATCGACATGAACGAGATCAAGGAACCACTGCTCGCCTGCCCCAATGACCCGGACAAGATCAAGCCCCTGTCGGAAGTCGCGGGCGATCACGTGGACGAGGTATTCATCGGCTCGTGCATGACCAACATCGGCCACTACCGCGCCGCAGGCAAGATTCTGGAAGACGGCGGCGAAGTGCCGGTGCGTCTGTGGATCGTGCCGCCCACGCGCATGGACGCACACCAGCTCACCGAAGAAGGCTACTACGCCATCTTCGGCCGCGCCGGCGCCCGCACCGAAGTGCCCGGCTGCTCACTCTGCATGGGCAACCAGGCGCGCGTACGTGACGGCGCCACCGTCATGTCCACCTCCACGCGCAACTTCCCCAACCGCATGGGCAAGGAGGCCAACGTCTATCTAGGCTCGGCGGAACTCTCCGCCGTCACCGCCAAGCTCGGCCACATCCCGACCGTGAAGGAATACATGGACTACACCCACCGCATCGCACCGCTGTCGGACAACATTTACCGCTACCTCAACTTCCACCAGATGGCGGAGTATGTTGCGACGGCTGAGAAAGAGATAACGGCTGCAACGTAGCAGCTCGTCGGATCCTCTACGCCCTTCGATTTCGCTCAGGACAGGCTTGATCCGACCTACACCTGTAACATCGCCGCCACTTCACGCGCCAACGCACCGCGCACAAACAATAACTGCCAGCGTCGTCCGCCGACCTGGCGCCACAGCACCGCCGAGCGCATGGCGGCGAGCAGCAGTGCGCGCACCTTGTTGGCGTTGTCCGGGCTGGAGAGATAACCTTCCTCGCCCTGCACAATGATGCGTGGCGTCAGGGTGCTGATTGTCGCGCTGTAGATTTCCGCTAGCTGCTCGATCACATCAGTGTGGGCGGCACCGAGCGCTTGCCTTTGCGGTTCAGCACTTTCGATGCCTTTGCGTATGCGTTCCAACATCTCCGGCTGGCTGGCAAGCTGACGCTCCAGGTGCATGACGCCAATGACGTAACGTGTAAGTTCGATGTCTCGGGGCGCACCGCTTTTTTCCAGTTGTTCCTGCAATATTTTCAGTCCCGGACGCACACCCTCCACCCCGCCGTAGATGGCCTCGGTAGTGTCTGCGTCTATGTTGAACACGCTCGCCAGGCTGGCTTCCAACGCCACGTTGTCAGCCATGTTTTTGCGCGCCACCTGCTGTACGAGGCGGCAGGCCTGTAAGATTCCGGCGAGGGCAAGGGCTCGGTTGCGATAAGGAGATGACATGTTTGTCTGTATTTATCCTGAATGTTAAAGATCCACCCCCTTTAAAAAGGGGGATATGCAGCAGCGGCTTTTTTCACATTGCTTGTTCGATCACGCCGCCGCCCAGGCATTCTTCGCCCTGATAAAATACCACGGACTGGCCGGGCGTTACGGCCCACTGCGGTTCATCGAACGTCACTTCGCAAACGCCGTCCCTGATTTCAGTAATCGTGCAGGCCTGATCGACCTGGCGGTAACGTGTCTTGGCCGCACAGGAGAGCGGCGTCTGTGGCGCAGCGCCCGACACCCAGCAGAGATCATGCGCGGCCAGGCCCTGGCTGTAAAGCGAGGGATGGTCGTGCCCCTGCGCGACGATGAGTACATTGTTTTCCATATCCTTGCCCGTCACGTACCACGCATCGCCGCTCGCGCCGTGCTGGCCGCCGATGCCCAGCCCCTGGCGCTGACCCAGCGTGTAGTACATGAGGCCGTCGTGCTTGCCGAGCCGTGTACCGTCCACGCTGCGTATCTCGCCGGGCTGCGCGGGCAGATAGCGTGAGAGAAAATTCTTGAAATTGCGTTCGCCGATGAAGCAGATGCCGGTGCTGTCTTTCTTGGCGGAATTGACGAAGCCCTGCTCTGCCGCGATGGCGCGCACCTCCGGCTTGGTCAACTCGCCCAGCGGGAACAGCGTGCGCGCCAACTGCGCCTGGCCCAGGGTATGCAAAAAATAGCTCTGATCCTTGTTGAGATCGCACGCCTTCAGCAGGTGAAACACGCCGTGGCGTTGCGCGCTGCGCGCGTAGTGGCCGGTAGCGATCAACTCCGCACCGAGTACCAGCGCGTGCTCAAGAAAGCTCTTGAACTTGATTTCCTTGTTGCACAGTACGTCTGGGTTGGGCGTGCGTCCGGCGCGGTATTCCTCCAGAAAGTAACTGAATACGCGCTCCCAATACTCCCTGGCGAAATTCGCCGCGTGCAGGGGGATGTCGAGCTTCGCGCAGACGTCCTTGGCGTCCTGAAAATCTGCGGCGGCGGTGCAGTGCTCGTCGGCATCATCGCCCTCCCAGTTTTTCATGAACAAGCCGTGCACCTCATAGCCCTGCTGCAGCAACAGCCACGCGGCCACGGAGGAATCCACGCCGCCGGACATGCCGACCATTACGCGCTGTAGCATGCCCTCACCCTACCCTCTCCCAAAGGGAGAGGGAGAAATAAATAAGCTCCACCTGAGGGAGAGGAAAATAAAACTCTATTCATCAAAGTCTTTCTTGTTCAGCCAGTCCGCCAGCTTCTGGATATAGGGCGGCTGGCCGTTGTCGAGAAACCAGGAATCCACGGCGTACAGTTGTCCGCTGTCCGTATCGCGTATCACCGCGGTCCAGTGGATATCAATGATCCATTTGTCACGCTGTGCACGCTCACGCACAGCGTGCCAGCGCAGCAAGCCGTCTTGTTGCAGCAGCGTGAGGTAGGTGGTGGTGTTGGTGGACTCATCGATGCAGTCCATCTGGCCCGGGTGGCCCGCGCCCGCGACGTTGCCGCCGATGTCGGAAGTGCCGGTGAGTGCACCGGCGAAGGCCTCCATCTGCGCAATGGCACGGCGGATCATGGCACGCTCCTCTGCCGCCGACCCTGCCGCCGGCGTGAACAGCGCGCGCATTGCCTGCCACTGCTGCGCGTCAAGTGTGACAGTTTGTTGTCTGCTGCATTCGAAGTTATAACACACCGGAAATCCATCGGGCGCGGGAGCGGCAGTCTGAGCGCTATGCACAGGTATCGCTACGAGTAAGCAGCCCGCCGCCAGCATGTGCCGGATATATCTCATGGCGTGGACTCCCAGCCGTTCTGCCACACCGGTAACGGCAACATAAACGGCATCAGGCTGTCACGAAACCGCATGGCGCCTATGCCAGTTCAGTAATCAGACTGAGCGGATAGGCCATGCCCGCGAGATAATCATCAATGTAACGCAACACCATGGGACTGCGCAACTGATGGCCGAGCGCGCGCACCTCGTCGCGCGTCAGCCAGAGTGCGCGCAGGATACCGCTGTCCAGCGCACGCTCAGGCTCATGCCCGTGGCAGCGGCCGCGGAAACACACGCGCACATAGGTAACGCCGTTGACGGGGCTGCTCCAGCGGTAAATGCCCACGATGGCCTCGGGCTGAAAATTCCACGCCGTTTCCTCCAGCATTTCGCGGACAACACCTTGCACCAGCGTCTCGCCCTCGTCCAGATGCCCGGCGGGCTGGTTGTACACCACCCGGCCATCGGCTTCTTCCTCCACAATGAGAAAACGTCCTGCCTGCTCCACCACGGCGGCTACGGTAAGGTGCGGCTTCTGGCTCATGGACAAAAAATAGCATAAAACGTAGACTATATGAGTAATAGGCGCGTCTAAAAATTCGATCAAGACGCGAGGGCAAGGCGGAAATGCGCGAAAAAGCGCAGTGTACAGGTAGTCTGCCGCTTCGCGGCCCCGCATTTTAAGCGCACTTCCAACGGGCCATCGTGGCTTTAGCGGATTTTTAGAGGTGCCCTAATGAATATCAGCATGACCGGTGTAGTTGCGATCATTCTCTATCTCGTGACCGGGCTGTTGCTCGCCCTGCGCCTGTCGCGTGCGGCCACGACACAGTCCGTCAAGCTGGGGCTGATCGCCCTGGGCTTGGTAGCGGCGGGCCTGCACGCCTCCGAACTGTATCGCTGGATCATCACACCCGATGGGCTGAATCTCGGCTTTTTCAACGCCACCTCGCTGATCGGGTGGCTCATTGCACTGCTACTGCTGCTCACCGCGCTCGTCAAACCGGTGGAAAATCTCGGCATCGGGCTGTTGCCGCTGGCGGCACTCACCCTGCTGCTCGGAAGCGTATTCCCCAGCCATCATCTGCTCGCGACGAGCAATGGCTTCAAGGGGCTGGACCTGCATATCCTGATCTCGATTCTCGCCTACAGCCTGCTTGGCATCGCCGCGGTGCAGGCGGGGCTGTTTGCCATCCAGGATGCGCATCTGCGCCACAAACATCCCGGCGGATTCATCCGCGCGCTGCCGCCGTTGCAGACCATGGAAGACCTGCTGTTCCAGATTATCTGGGTCGGTTTTGCGCTGCTCAGCCTGGCCTTGCTGAGCGGCGCTCTGTTTCTGGAAAATATTTTCTCCCAGCATCTCGCGCACAAAACCATTCTCTCCCTTCTCGCCTGGATTGTATTCGCCACGCTGTTGTGGGGGCGCTGGCGTTTCGGCTGGCGCGGACGCACCGCCATACGCTGGACGCTGGCCGGGTTTTTTGCGCTGATGCTCGCCTACTCCGGCACCAAACTGGTGCTGGAAGTCATGCTTGGACGCTGATCTCTCAACGTCGGCAGCCGCGACCGCTGCGGCGGCCGGTCTTGAAAAAATCACTTGCCACTCAACTTAAGAGCCTATGAATGATATCCCGTTAAGCGCCCTGTTCGGGGCTCTGGTGCTGTTGATCCTGTTGGCGGCGTTTTTCTCCGGCTCCGAAACCGGCTTGCTCACCCTCAACCGTTACCGCCTGCGGCACTTGGTGAACATCAAGCATCGCGGGGCCATGCATGCGCAGGCATTGTTGCAGCGTACCGACCGCCTGATAGGCCTGCTGATTCTGGGCAATAACTTCGCCAACAATTTGGCCACCGCCGTCGCAACCATTATCGGTCTGCAACTGCTGGGCGATGTGGGTGCCGCTGTCGCGGTGGCTCTGCTTACCATCGCAGGGACAATCTTCACCGACGTAGCGCCCAAGACGCTCGGTGCGCTTTACTCGGAACGTGTCGCCTTCCCGGCCGCCTATGTGCTGCGCCCCCTGCTCAAGCTGTTTTATCCGGTGGTATGGCTGGTGAGTACCCTCTCGAATGGCGTGCTGAGGCTGCTGGGGATTTCTATCGAAGCGGGTGAAAGAAATCATTTAAGCCATGAAGAACTGCGCACCGTGGTCAACGAGGCCGGCGCCCTGATCCCGCGCCGGCACCAGAAGATGCTGCTCAGCATCCTCGATCTGGAGAAGGTTACGGTGGAAGATATCATGATCCCGCGCAACGAGATCGCGGGCATCGATCTCGATGATGAGTGGGATGACATCGTCAATCAGATCACGAGCAGCCAGCACACCCGGCTCGTGGTGCACCGCGGCGGCATTGAAAACGTGATTGGCATGCTGCACCTGCGTGACGCCCTGCACCTGCTGGCGCGCGGCGAATTCAATAAGGAGGCGCTGGTCAATGTGACGCAGGAACCCTATTTTGTGCCGCTGAGTTCGCCGCTCAACACGCAGATGCTGAACTTTCAGCGCCAGAAACAGCGCGTCGGACTCGTGGTCAACGAGTACGGCGATATTCAGGGGCTGGTGACGCTGGCGGACATTCTTGAGGAGATCGTGGGCGAATTCACCACCGACCCCTCCGCCAGCATCAAGGAAATCCGCCGCCAGGACGACGGCACCTATCTGGTGGACGGCGGCGTCAACATCCGCGATCTCAACCGCGTACTGCACTGGCAGCTCCCCACCGACGGCCCCAAGACCCTGAACGGGCTGATTCTGGATTATCTGGAGGCGATTCCCGAGCCCGGCACGAGTCTGTGCATCGCTGACTACATGATTGAAATCATCCAGACCACCGCCAACGCGGTGAAGACATTAAAGATCGGTGCCTTGCCGGGAACGGAAAGCGCAACGGCAGAAAAACCCGCCGAGTAATGGCGAAAATCAGGCAAGGTGAGCTGCCCCACCTTGCCTGAAATGGCCCTATCTTCTTTTCTTCTTCACCGCGGACTTTTTGGCTTTCGTCTTTGGCTTGGCTTTGGATTTTTTAACTGGCATACAGTCCTCCTTCTGGATTTACGTTAACAGCTACGGGTACAGCACTTAACCAGAAAACAACCGAGCAGGCACTATCTGCTTGCTTGACTGCTTCCTGGTACAAGTCCCTCACTAATCTAATCCCAGCTCAACGCGCCGCCGGTCTGGTATTCAATGACGCGCGTCTCGAAGAAGTTCTTCTCCTTGTTGAGGTCGAGCACCTCGCTCATCCAGGGGAAGGGGTTGCTGGCGCCTAGGTATTGCTCCGGCAGACCGATCTGAGCGCAGCGGCGGTTGGCAATGAACTTCAGGTAGTCATTGAACATGGCGGCATTCAAGCCCAGCACGCCGCACGGCATGGTGTCCACCGCGTAGCGGTACTCCAGTTCCACGGCGGCGCGGATCAGCGCGGCGATCTCGTCGCAGAATTCCGTCGTCCACAGGTGCGGATTTTCGAACTTGATCTGGTTGATGACGTCGATGCCGAAATTCATGTGCATGGATTCATCGCGCAGGATGTACTGGAACTGTTCGGAGGCCCCGATCATCTTGTTACGCCGCCCGAAGGAAAGCATCTGCACGAAACCGACGTAGAAGAAGATGCCTTCCACGATCACGTAGAAACCAATCAGGTTACGCAGCAGGCGCTGGTCGGCCTCCGGCGTACCGGTCTTGAAGTTCTGGTCACACAACTCCTGCGTGAAGGGCAGACTGAACGCGGCCTTGTCGTGCACGCTCGGCACTTCGCGGTACATGTTGAATATCTCGGCCTCATCCATGCCCAGGCTCTGGATGACGTACTGGTAGGCGTGGGTATGCAGCGCCTCCTCGAAGGCCTGACGCAGCAGGTACTGGCGGCATTCGGGATTGGTGATGTGACGGTACACCGCCAGCACCAGGTTGTTCGCCACCAGCGAATCCGCGGTGGAGAAGTAGCCCAGACTGCGCTTGATGATGGTGCGTTCATCGGGCGTGAGCCCGTGCGGGTCTTTCCACAGCGCGATGTCGGCGGACATGTTGATCTCTTGCGGCATCCAGTGGTTGGTGCAGGCGGCAAGATATTTGTCCCACGCCCAGGTGTACTTGAACGGCACCAGCTGGTTCAGGTCGGCGCGGCAGTTGATGATCTTCTTGTCATCGACGCGAATGCGCGACGCGCCCATCTCCAGATTCTCCACGCCTATCGCCCCCGTACTTGCGGCAACAGTGGGTGCATCCTCCAGCACCACAGGCCTCGCAACCGCCATCGCGCCATTGTGCGCGGCTAGGTCTGCGCCGGAAACTGGTTCATCCCATCTCAACATAACTTTTCTCCTATAAAAACAGTTGCGAGTGGCTAGTGACGAGTGGCGAGGAAAAACACTCATACTCGCTACTAGCTACTAGCTACTCGCCACTGGCGTTACTGACAAGCTTCACAGTCAGGGTTATCAATCGCGCACGCGCCCGCCAGCGCCGTCATCGCAGCGGCACTGATGCCTCCCTGCACGGCGTTGAGCGCGCCGTCCGTGACGGTGGACTTCTCCGCGTGTGTTGCGCCCAGGGTGCGCAGGTAGTAGGTGGTCTTGAGGCCGCGCGTCCAGGCGAACTTGTACATCTCGTCCAGTTTCTTGCCGGAGGGCTGGGCGAGATACAGGTTGAGCGACTGCGCCTGGTCGATCCATTTCTGGCGCCGGCTGCCGGCCTCGATGAGCCACGTCGGGTCCACCTCAAAGGCGGTGGCGTAGAGGGCCTTGAGTTCGGCGGGGATACGCCCGATGGCCTGCACGCTGCCGTCGAAATACTTGAGGTCGTTCGTCATCACCTCGTCCCACAGGCCGCGCTGCTTGAGATCGCGCACCAGATAGGGGTTCACCACGGTGAACTCGCCGGACAGGTTCGACTTCACGAACAGGTTCTGGTAGGTGGGCTCGATGGACTGACCCACGCCGCAGATGTTGGAGATGGTGGCGGTGGGCGCAATCGCCATGCAGTTGGAGTTGCGCATGCCAACCGTCATCACGCGCTGGCGCAGGGCTGCCCAGTCGAGTTTGAGATCGGCACTGGGCTGATCGTCCATCTCCAGATGGCCGCCGCGCTGCTCGGCCAGCAGCCGGATGCTGTCGAGCGGCAGGATGCCTCGGCTCCACAGCGAGCCCTTGAAGCTCGGATAGGTGCCGCGTTCGGCGGCAAGCTCGGTGGACGCCAGGATGGTGTAGTAGCTCACCGCTTCCATGGAGCTATCGGCGAACGTCACGGCGGGCTCCGAGGCATACGGCAGGCGCAGCTTGTGCAGCGCGTCCTGAAAGCCCATGATGCCGAGGCCCACCGGGCGGTGTTGCAGGTTGGAGTGGCGCGCCTGCGGCACGCTGTAGTAGTTGATGTCGATCACGTTGTCAAGCATGCGCATCGCGGTGCGTACGGTGCGGGCCAATTTTTCCAGATCAAGCCCGCGCTCACCGATGTGCGCAGCAAGATTGATGGAACCCAAGTTGCACACCGCGATTTCGTCTTTCGAGGTATTGAGCGTGATCTCGGTGCAGAGGTTGGAGCTGTGCACCATGCCCACATGCTGCTGCGGGCTGCGCAGGTTGCACGCGTCCTTGAACGTGATCCACGGATGGCCGGTCTCGAACACCATGCTGAGCATCTTGCGCCACAGGTTAAGCGCCGGCATGCGCTTGAAGACCTTCATCTCGCCGCGCGCGGCCTTTTTCTCATAGCGCACGTAGGCCTCTTCGAAGGCGCGACCGGTAAGATCGTGCAGATCGGGCGTCTCGTTGGGCGAAAACAGCGTCCACTCGGCGTTGTCGTACACGCGTTTCATGAACAGATCCGGCACCCAGTTGGCGGTGTTCATGTCGTGCGTGCGGCGGCGCTCGTCACCGGTGTTCTTGCGCAGTTCCAGAAACTCCTCGATGTCGAGGTGCCAGGTTTCGAGATAGGCGCACACCGCGCCCTTGCGCTTGCCGCCCTGGTTCACCGCCACGGCGGTGTCGTTCGCCACCTTGAGGAATGGCACCACGCCCTGCGACTTGCCGTTGGTGCCCTTGATGTGGGCGCCCATGGCGCGCACCGGCGTCCAGTCGTTGCCGAGACCGCCGGCGTATTTGGACAGCAGCGCGTTGTCCTTGATGGCGCTGTAGATGCCGTCGAGGTCGTCCGCTACGGTGGTGAGATAGCAGCTGGAAAGCTGCGGGCGCAGCGTGCCCGCATTGAACAGCGTGGGCGTGGAACTCATGAAATCGAACGAGGACAGCAGGTTGTAAAACTCGATGGCGCGCGCCTCGCGCTCCACTTCGCCGATGGCAAGCCCCATCGCCACGCGCATGAAGAACGCCTGCGGCAACTCGAAACGCGTGCCGTTGGAGTGCAGGAAATAGCGGTCGTAAAGCGTTTGCAGGCCGAGATAGGTGAACTGCATGTCACGCTCGGGTTTCAGCGCCGCGCCGAGGCGCGCGAGGTCAAACTGCTGCAAGCGCGGGTCGAGCAGCTCGAGTTTGACGCCGCGCTGCACGTAGTGCGCGAAATAATCCGCGTAACGCTGGTGCATCTCGCCCTGGGTGGCGGTGGCCAGCCCCTCGCCCAGGAAGCGCAGCGCCTCGCGGCGCAGATCGTCGAGCAGCAGGCGCGCGGCGACGTAGCTGTAGTTCGGCTCGCGCTCGATGAGTGCACGCGCGCTCATCGCCAGCGCGCGGCCCACGTCGGCCTCAGCCACGCCGTCGAACAGGTTGCGCAGCGCATCCTCGACGATGGCCTGCACCGATACCTCGGGCAGCCCTTCGCACGCCTCGTCCACCAGGCGCCGCAGCCGTTGCATGTCGAGCAGCGGACGGCTGCCGTCGGGCAGGGTGACGTGCAGCGCGGGCGGCGCGGACTCGGCCTGGGCAGTGCCGGTATGCTCCTTGGCATGTTCCCTGGCGCGTTCCTTCGCGCGCTCCTCGCGGTACAGCACATAGGCGCGCGCCACCTTGTGGTGGCCGTCACGCATGAGCGCCAGTTCGACCTGGTCCTGAATCTCCTCGATATGCAGTACGCCGCTGCCCAGATGGCGGCGCGTGAGCGCCTCGCCCACCTGCGTGGCCAGACTGCGCACGATCTGGTGGATGCGCGCTGAAGCGGCGCCGTTGCCGCCCTCCACCGCGATGAAGGCCTTGGTCAGCGCGACCCCGATCTTGGCCGGATCAAACGCCGTGGCCTTGCCGTTGCGGCGGATCACGCGGAACTGGCCGGGGGCGGTGGCCGCCACGTCCAGCGGCACAGTGGCGGGGGGATTCGAACCTTCCTGTCGGTCCATGAGCGCGGCTTCCATATGAACCGAAGGCGGTGGGGTCGTTTCCTTATGCATACTGTCTCCCCTCTGAATTTGGCGGGCACTGCCGGGGCAATGCCGTACAAGTCTTTGAATATATTGGGCAGGCTGCGCCTATCACATTCCATGACAAACGGCGGCGCCTGCGGCCTTCCTGCTGGATGCACATCTGGCATAAACCACTACAAGATGGGTGTCACAGGATGTGATGACACTACATCTAGTCATCCATGGCTGTCAAGGGGTTGCATAAAGGAGATATGACAGGCCGTGCCGTCCATGCGCAGCAGCGCCTGGCCTGGGGAAATGGTTGGAGAATTAAGGAATGCCAGAGGCGGCCATCAGGGCCGCGCCTTGGCATTTACTCCCTGCGGAAGGTTAGTTGCCCATCCTTCACGTCTATGGCGATGGTGTCGCCCGGGGCGAAATGGCCGGCGAGTATCTCCTGCGCCAGCGGGTTCTCGATGTTGTGCTGGATGGCACGCTTCAGCGGGCGCGCACCGTACACCGGATCGAAGCCCGCCGCGCCCAGCAGGTCAAGCGCCGCCTCGGACAGCTGCAGTTGCATGTCGCGCTCACGCAGGCGCTTGCGCAGGGTGTCGACCTGGATGCTGGCGATGGCGTGAATCTGCGCACGGGCGAGCGGATGAAACACCACCACGTCGTCGATGCGATTGATGAACTCGGGGCGGAAGTGCTGGCCGACAATATCCATCACGCCGCGTTTCATGGCCGCGTAATTCTCCTCGCCCGCCGTCTCCTGAATGAACTGCGAGCCGAGGTTGGAAGTCATTACGATCACGGTGTTGCGAAAGTCCACGGTGCGCCCCTGGCCGTCGGTGAGACGCCCGTCGTCCAGCACCTGCAACAGCACGTTGAACACGTCCTGGTGCGCCTTCTCCACCTCGTCGAACAGGATCACGGAGTAAGGCTTGCGCCGCACCGCCTCGGTGAGATAACCGCCCTCTTCGTAGCCGACATAGCCGGGCGGCGCACCGATCATGCGCGCGACCGAGTGCTTTTCCATGAACTCGGACATGTCGATGCGTATCATGGCGTCTTCGGTGTCGAACAGAAATCCGGCGAGCGCCTTGCACAATTCGGTCTTGCCGACACCGGTGGGGCCGAGAAACAAAAACGAACCGTTGGGCCGGTTGGGATCGGACAGGCCCGCGCGCGAACGGCGGATGGCGTCGCTCACCGCCTTCACCGCCTCATCCTGCCCCACCACGCGCGCGTGCAACGCCTGTTCCATGCGCAACAGTTTCTCGCGCTCGCCCTCCAGCATCTTGGACACGGGGATGCCGGTCCACTTGGACACCACCTCGGCGATTTCTTCTTCCGTCACCGCGTTGCGCAGCAGCTTTTTCTCCTGCATCTCGGCCTGAGTCGCCATGTCGAGCTGCTTTTGCAGTTCAGGGATACGCCCGTATTGCAGCTCCGACATGCGCGCGAGGTCGCCCGCGCGGCGCGCAGTTTCCATTTCGATGCGCGCGCGGTCGAGCGCCTCCTTGATGTGCTGCGTGCCCTGCAACGCCGCCTTTTCCGCCTTCCAGATTTCCTCGAATTCGGAGTACTCATGTTCCAGCTTGGAGATTTCACTCTGGAGATTTTCCAGACGCTTTCTGGAGGCCTCGTCGGTCTCCTTCTTCAGCGCCTCGCGTTCGATCTTGAGCTGAATCAGGCGCCGGTCGAGCTTGTCCATCTCCTCCGGCTTGGAGTCTATCTCCATGCGGATGCGCGAGGCGGCCTCGTCCACCAGGTCTATGGCCTTGTCTGGCAACTGGCGGTCGCTGATGTAGCGGTGCGAAAGCGTGGCGGCGGCGACGATGGCCGGGTCGGTGATGTCCACGCCGTGATGCACTTCATATTTTTCCTTCAGCCCGCGCAGGATGGCGATGGTGTCCTCCACCGATGGCTCGTCCACCAGCACCTTCTGGAAACGCCGCTCCAGCGCGGCGTCCTTCTCGATGTATTTGCGGTATTCGTCGAGCGTGGTGGCACCCACGCAGTGCAGATCGCCGCGCGCGAGCGCCGGTTTCAACATGTTGCCCGCGTCCATCGCGCCCTCGGCCTTGCCCGCGCCGACCACGGTGTGCAGCTCGTCGATGAATAAAATGATGCGCCCTTCCTGCCTGGCGAGATCGTTCAGCACCGCCTTCAGGCGCTCCTCGAATTCGCCGCGGAATTTGGCGCCGGCGATGAGTGAGCCCATGTCGAGCGACAACAGGCGCTTGCCCTTCATGCCTTCCGGCACCTCGCCGTTGACGATGCGCTGCGCCAGACCCTCGACGATGGCGGTCTTGCCCACGCCCGGCTCACCGATCAGCACCGGATTATTTTTGGTGCGGCGCTGCAACACCTGAATGGTGCGGCGGATTTCGTCGTCGCGCCCGATCACCGGATCAAGCTTGCCCTGCTCGGCGCGCTCGGTGAGGTCGATGGTGTATTGCTCCAGTGCCTGACGCTGCTCTTCGGCGTCGGCGTCATCCACCTTTTTGCCACCGCGCATTTTTTCAATGGCGCTTTCGATACTGCCCCTGGCCGCGCCGCTCTTGCGCAGCAGCTCGCCGAGCGCGCCCTTGTCCTCCAGCACGGCGAGCACAAACAATTCACTCGAAATGTACTGATCCTTGCGCTGCTGCGCGAGCTTGTCGGTGACGTTCAGCAGGCGCGTGAGATCATTCGACACATGCACCTCGCCTGCCGTGCCTTCAACGCTGGGCAGGCGCTCCAGCATCTCGCCCAGTTGCGAGCGCAGGCGGTTGACGTTGACGTCCGCCTGGGCCAGCAGGTGGCGCACGCTGCCGCCTGCCTGATCGAGTAGCGCCGTCATGAGATGCGCGGGCTCGATGAACTGATGATCGCGGCCCACGGCGAGACTCTGCGCCTCGGCGAGCGCGGTCTGAAACTTGGTGGTGAACTTGTCCATGCGCATGGCGGGTATCCTGATGGGTTTGTACTTAGGTATGGGCGCCTGTGACCTTTTTAAAGTGCTGCCTTAAAGTTGCGCAAGGCGCGGCAGATCGCCCGCCACCCCTGCGGCGTGGCGCATGATGAGGGTTTTCAGCGGCGTGAGCGCATCGGTCAGCGTCAACCCCGCATTGCGCGCCCAGTGCACGGGCGCCAGCGAACTCCCGAACAAGCGATGCAGGCCCTCCAGCGCCGCGCCCGTGGCCAGCACGTCGGTCTTGCGCCAGCGTTCGTAGCGCCGCAGTATGCTCAAGGCACCGATATCCTTGCGCCGGGCGCGCGCATCTGTAATCACCTCGGCGAGCACCGCGGCATCCATGATGCCCAGATTGAGCCCCTGGCCGGCGAGCGGATGCACGGTATGCGCCGCGTCGCCGATCAGCGCGAGGCGCGCCTGCACCGTATGCTCGGCCCACAGCAGCCGCAGCGGAAAGCACGCGCGTGATCCGACCTGCTCGACGCGCCCCAGGCGCGATTCCAGTGCGGTCTCCAGTTCGCGCGCAAACGCGGCCTCGTCCAGCGCACGCAGACGCTCGGCCTCGGCCGTAGGCAGCGTCCACACGACGGCGCTGTAACCGTCGGTGAGCGGCAAAAAGGCAAGCGGGCCGCCGGGCAGAAAACGCTGCCCGGCGGTGTCCTGGTGCGGGCGTGCGGTCTTGACGTTGGCCACCAGCGCGCTCTGCGCATAGGCCCAGCCGTGCGTGGCAATGCCCGCCAGCGCGCGGATGCCGGAATCGGGCCCGTCGGCGCCCACCACCAGACGCGCGCGCAATGTGTGGCCCGCTGCCGTCGCCACCGTCGTCTGAGCGTCGCCAAACTCCACGGCAGTGACGCTCTCCGGACAGCGCCACTCGATATTGGTGTGGCGCTCTGCGCGCTCCAGCAGCGCGTGTTGCAGCACGCGGTTCTCGACAATGTAGCCGAGACTGTCAGCGTCAATATCGGCGCTGTCAAAATGAATCGCGCCGTCGCCTGTGGCGTCCCACACCTGCATTGCATGAAACGGCTGCGCGCGCTGCGCTACGACGTTGCGCCACACACCGAGCGCATGCAACACGCGCATCGAGCCGGGCGTGATCGCGCTCACGCGCAGATCGCGGCTGTCGGCGGGCCAGGTGCGCGCTGGTACACGCGCCTCAATCAGCGCCATGCGCAGACCGGAGTCGGCCAGCGCGCAGGCCAGCGTGGCACCGACGATACCGGCGCCGACGATAACGACATCGTATTCCGCATTACTCATGGCGCGGGCATCACCTCGGCAATCATGTGCAGCACCTTCTCCTGCGCGCCGCGGTTCTGCTCCACCAGCCGGCGCCCCTTCTCGCCCGTGGCATGGCGCAGGTTGGCATCCGTGAGGTACGCCAATACGGCGGCGGCGAGTTGTTCCGTGTTTTTCACCTGCTCCGCCGCGCCCGCATCGCACAGCAGATGGCTCACCTCTGCGAAATTGAACACATGCGGCCCGACAATGACCGGCAGACCGAGTGCGGCAGGTTCGATCATGTTATGGCCGCCGGTGGGCACCAGGCTGCCGCCGACGAAGGCGACATCCGACGCGGCGTACAGCAGCGTGAGTTCACCCATGGTGTCGCCGATGAATACCGCAGTGCCGGTGTCGCACGCACGCCGCTCGCTGCGCAGTACGGTGCTGAAGCCGCGCTTGCGGCACAGCGCCGCCACCTTGGCGAAACGTTCGGGATGGCGCGGCACCAGCACCAGCAGGGCCTGCGGCAGTGCGCGCCGCACGCTGGCAAAGGCGTCGAGGATGAGCGGCTCCTCGCCCTCGCGCGTGCTCGCCGCAATCCACACCGCACGCTCTACGCCGAGGCCGCGGCGCAGCACGGCGGCCTCTTCGCGCAGGCTCGCGGGCAGTCTGACATCGAACTTGATGCTGCCGGTGACGCGCACGCGCGCGGCCTCCGCCCCCAGCGCGATGATGCGCGCGGCGTCAGCTTGCGTTTGCGCGGCAATCGCAGTGACGTGGCTCAGCATCTCCGCCGCCAAACGGCCGATGCGCCGGTAGCCTGCGGCGGAACGCTCCGACAGGCGCACGTTGGCGAGCAGCAGCGGAATCGCGCGCGCGTGACAGCCGTGAAAGATGTTCGGCCACAGTTCGGTCTCCATGATGATGGCGATGCTGGGACGTACGCGCGTCAGGAAACGCCGCACCGCACCGGGCAGATCATAGGGCACATAATAGTGTACGACCTCGCGCCCGAAGCTCGCGCGCACCTGCTCCGCACTGGTCGGCGTCATGGTGGTGAGCACGAAGGTGTGGCGCGGGTAGCGCGCATGCAGCGCGCGCACGAGCGGGGTCGCGGCCTGCACCTCGCCCACCGACACCGCATGCAGCCAGATGACGGGGGCGTCGGACGGTGTCAGCGGCGGGACAAAACCGAAACGCTCCGGCCAGCGCCGCCAGTAGGCCGGGGCGCGCAGCCCGCGCCAGAGCAGGCGCAGCAGCACCAGCGGGAGCAGCAGGTATAACAGCAGGGTGTATGCATGTCTCATAAAGGCAGAGAAAAGAGAAAAGTTACAAGAGAAAAGTTTCCTGCATTTTTACTTTTCTCTTTGCTCTTGTATCTTTTCTCTGTCTTTAAGCCACTCCATGTATTTGCTCACACCCGCCTCGACGTCCGTGAACGGCTGGGTATAACCGGCGGCGCGCAGGGCGTCCATGTCGGCCTCGGTGAAGCTCTGATAATGCCCGCACAGGTGATCGGGGAACGGGATGTAATCGATCTCGCCGCGCCCTTCGGCGTGGATCACCGCGCACGCCACGTCGTTGAAGCTGCGGCTCTTGCCGGTGCCGAGATTGAAGATGCCGGACTTGTCGCGCTGCTCCCAGAACCACAGGTTCACCGCCACCGCGTCCGCCACGTAGATGAAGTCGCGCCGCTGCTCGCCCGGGCCATAACCGCCGGAGCCCTCGAACAGGCGCAGCTTGCCGCTGGCGTGCAGTTGATTGTGCAGATGAAGCGCCACGCTCGCCATGCCGCCCTTGTACTGCTCGCGCGGTCCGTACACATTGAAATAGCGCAGGCCCACCACCTGGCTCCACGCCGTGCCGAGGTGGCGCCGCACGTACTGGTCGAAGAGAAGCTTGGAGTAACCGTAGACGTTGAGCGGCGTCTCGCAGGCGGGGTCTTCCTTGAACACCTTGCCCGCGCCGTACACCGCCGCGCTCGACGCATAAATAAAAGGTATGTGGCGGTCGAGACAGTAATGCAGCAGGTGTTTGGAATATTCGTAGTTGTTGCGCAGCATGTAGCGCCCGTCCCATTCCGTGGTGGCGGAACAAGCGCCCTGATGGAAGATCGCCTCAATCGGTTCAGGGAAGTCCGCGCCCGCCGTCACGCGCGCAAGAAAGTCGTCCTGGTCGAGATAGTCGAGGATGGTGCAATCGGCGATGTTGGCGAACTTGGTGCCGTCTTCGAGATTGTCGACCACCAGCACGTCGCTGCGGCCGCGCTCGTTCAGCGCCTTGACCAGATTGCTGCCGATAAACCCCGCCCCGCCGGTAACAACAATCATCGCGCGCCCTTGCCTTTTGCGCCGCCCTGCATCTTCTCGATGAGGCGCGTGGTGGAATGGCCCTGCTCATAACTGAGGATGCGCACCTCACCGCCGTGCGCGGTGACACAGCGATGGCCGGCAATCTGCTCCGGCTTGTAATCGCCGCCCTTCACCAGCTTGTCGGGCAGCACGCGGCAGATCAGACGCTCCGGCGTGTCTTCCGAAAACGGCACCACCCAGTCCACACACTTCAATGCCGCCAGCACTTCCATGCGCACATCGAGCGGGTTGAGCGGACGCTCTGTTGCCCCAGTGCCTTTGTTGAGCCTGCGCACCGAGGCGTCGTCGTTGACGGCAATAATCAGGTGATCGCCCAGGCGTTTGGCCTGCTCCAGATAACGCACATGGCCCGCATGCAGAATATCGAAACAGCCGTTGGTCATCACGATGGTCTCGCTGCGCGCGCGCACCTGCGCCACCGCCGCGAGTAGATCTTCTTCGCTCACCACGCCTTGCCGGGTGGACACGTGCGCATGCAGCGCACTGCGCAGTTCGTGCACGCTCACGGTGGCGGCGCCGAGTTTGCCCACCACGATGCCCGCAGCGAGATTGGCCAGCCGCGCGGCATCGGCCATATCCGCGCCCGCCGCAAGCGCTGCGGCGAACAGCGCGATCACGGTATCGCCCGCGCCGGTGACATCAAACACCTCGCGCGCCTGCGCGGGGAGATGCAGCGCAGGATGGTCTGCGCGCAGCAGCGTCATGCCGCGCTCGCTGCGCGTGATGACGAGCGCGTTCAATGCCAGACTGTGGCGCAACGCCTCGCCCTTGCGCACCAGTTCGTCCTCATCGGCGCAGTGGCCGACGACCGCCTCGAATTCCGCCAGATTGGGCGTCATCAGCGTCGCGCCGCGATACGGCTCGAAATCCCTGCCCTTGGGGTCCACCAGCACCGGCTTGCCCGCGGCGCGCGCGGCAGCGATGATCTCCGGCGCAGCGCGCAAGGCGCCCTTGCCGTAATCGGACAGCACCAGCACGTCGTTCTTCTGCAAGCGCTGCACCACCTGTTGCGACAGCGCCTGTGCATCCGGCTGACGAAAGCCATCCTCAAAATCGAGGCGGATGAGCTGCTGATGCCGGCTCAACACGCGCAGCTTGGTCACGGTGGCGGAACCCGGAATATGCTCGAACAGACATTCCACCTGCGCCGCCGCCAGCAAGCGCTCCAGCGCCTGCGCGGCCTCGTCCGCCCCGGTCAGGCCCGCAACTGTCACACGCGCACCCACCGCGGCGACATTGAGCGCCACATTGCCCGCACCGCCCGGACGCTCCTCGCTCGTCTCCACGCGCACCACCGGCACCGGCGCCTCGGGCGAGATGCGCGCAGTGGCCCCGTGCCAGTAGCGGTCGAGCATGACATCACCCGCCACCAGCACGCGCGCGGAGGAAAAATCAGGAATGTGCAGAGTCATGTGTGCGTTCGCCACTTTCAATGCTGACCGGATTATCGCACAAGGGGTTGCAAATTTCAGTCGGGATTACGCTAAGATGCGTTCAGTAAACAGGCGCACCAGCGCCCGGTAAAAACTTCCTCCATGACATCCACACGCGCAAGCCATCTCTCGCCACGCTACTGGCCCACCTGGGCGGGACTGGCCTTGCTGTGGAGCATGGCGCATCTGCCCTACCGCTGGCAGTTATACGCCGGGCACAGGCTGGGTCGGCTGATGCTCCTGTTACAGCCGCGCCGCCGGCATATCGCGGCAATCAACCTCGCGCTGTGCTTCCCGCAGTTGAGCGAGCAAGAACACAACGCTTTACTGCGCCATCATTTCGAATCACTCGGCATCAGCCTGCTGGAAACGGCGATGAGCTGGTGGATGCCGGATGCCAGGCTGCGTCCGCTCGCCCACATTGAGGGACTGGAACATCTCGATCACGCGCTGGCCCGGGGTCATGGCGTGATCCTGCTCAGCGCTCATTTCACCACCCTCGAAATCGGCACCCATCTGCTCGCCATGCACGCGCGATTTCACGCCATGTACCGTACACACAAGAACGCGCTGTTTGAAACGGTGATGAAACGTGCGCGCGAGGCGCGCTGTGAAAAAGCCATTGCGAGCGACGATGTGCGCGGCATGTTACAAAGCCTGCAGCAGAATATTCCGGTGTGGTACGCTTCGGATCAGAATTACGGTCACAAGCACAGCGTCTTTGTGCCGTTCTTCGGCGTGGTGGCGGCCACCAATCCAGCGCCGGTGCGCCTGGCAAAAATCAGCGGCGCGCCCATCGTGCCCTTCTTCATTCAACGCCTGTCCGATGCGCAGGGTTACCGTCTTGTTTTGCTGTCTGCATTAGAAAGCATACCGGGCACCAGCGTCGAAAACGACATGCGACATATCCATCACTTGATTGAAGAGCAGGTGCGCAAGGCGCCAGAACAATACCTCTGGGTACACCGGCGCTTTAAGGACCGCCCGCCGGGTGAAACCGACGTATACCACCGTGCTTAATGGAACATATCTATGACCACACCGCTGAGCGTCACCATTATCACGCTGAACGCCGCCGCGACATTGCGCCAATGCCTGGAGAGCGTAGCGTGGGCGGATGAAATCATCGTGGTGGATTCGGGCAGCACCGACGCCACGCTCTCCATCGCCGCAGAATCCGCCGCGCGCGTCATCCACAACGACTGGCCGGGCTATGGCGCACAGAAGAATTTCGCCGTCACGCAGGCCGCACATGACTGGATACTGAGCATCGACGCCGACGAATGGGTGAGCCCGGACCTGGCGCACTCCATCCGCGCGCTGATGGACACCCCGCCGCCACATCACGCCTACGCCTGCAAGCGCTGCAACCGTTTCATGGGGCGCTGGCTGCGCCACGGCGAGGGCTACCCCGATGTGAGCCTGCGCCTGTTTGACCGCAGGCATGCCGCGTGGAGCACCGACGTAATCCACGAGCATGTAGTGTGCGCCACTCCCGTCGGCTCGCTCAGCGGCGACCTGATGCACGAATCCGAAGCCGGATTGGGAGCGTATCTCGCCAAACAGAATCGCTACACGTCCCTGCAAGCGGCAGTGCTGCATCAACGCGGCAAGCGCGCGCATCTGCTGCAACTGCTATTCAGTCCGCTGCTGCGATTTATCAAGTTTTATATCATCCGGCGCGGATTCATGGACGGCGTGCCGGGCCTGGTGCACATCGCCATAGGTTGTTTCAATTCGTTCATGAAATACGCCAAGTTGTGGGACATTGAGCTTACTGGTCGGAACAAGGTAAGGAGCGCCGATGAGCGCTGACACAAAAGATGTGCCTTTGAATCCACGCGCTGGTTGGCTGGGCTGGTGGCCCGCCGATGGGCTTGGGGCACTGTGCGACCCGGAAAATGCCCGTATCCGGCAGTTCCTGAGGGAAGAGGCGGCAGGATTGGCTGCGGGCACACGAGTGCTGGATGCCAGCGCGGGGAGCCGCCCTTACCGCCCGGTGTTCCAGCGCCAGCGCTATGAGTCTTGCGACGTACCGGACGGGTTTTATCGTTGCCCACACGACTTCGAGTGCTACCTCGACGCCATTCCCCGCGCCGATATGTATTACGATGCTGTAGTGCTGACCCAGGTGCTGGAACACGTAGCAAACCCGGAGGAGGTCTTGCGTGAGTTGCTGCGCGTCACCCGGCCGGGTGGCTTGCTCATCCTGAGCGTGCCAATGAATTCCCCGCTTCACGGCGAGCCATGGCACTTCTTCCACTTCACGCATTACGGACTGGCACAACTGGCACAACGCACCGGATGGGATATGGCGCGCTGCGAAAAGGTGGGGGGCGCCTACTGGCTGCTTGGGAAACGCCTGACGGACCTGCCACGCAAGGCGATGAAATCGGTGGATCCCTTCCGCGCGCACAAGCGCGGCCAATCTGTGCTGGCCTGCCTGGGCTGGTCGCTGCTGTTTCTGCCGTTCTGGCTGGCGTTTAATCCACTGCTGGCGTGGGTGATACGCCCTCTTTTTTACTGGCTGGATCGCCTGGATTTCGAGAAATCCTTCACCACGGGATACACCGCGGTATTCCGCAGGCCCGACACTGGATCGGCCTGAAGAATTACCATAACCCTCCCTGGCTCCTGCATCACGCATCCCCTTTCTTGGGCCGCAGACTCGAACCGAGATACGCAAGCCATGTCCCCAGCATCAACACGCTTAAAATGGCGTGCTCATGATGCAGCGTCGTGTTGACCGTCCCCACGCCCACCGTCACCAGCCATGCGCTGAGGCTGCCGCCCCATAGCATCCAGGCCATATTCTCATCGTGCACGCCGGGCAGATAACGCAGCAGCCCATAAAACCAGGCTGATAGCAATATTACCAGCACCCCAAGACCGAACAATCCACGCTCAGCCAGGGTGTTGAGATATAGGCTATGGCCGTGCGCATAACTCAGATAGTTGCTCGCCACGTAAGTACGCCCTGAGGCCTCGACCCATTGCTTGATGCGTTCCGTGCTGATCTGGCTATAGTTGCCCATGCCCACGCCGAAGAGCGGGAATTGCCGCCACGTCACCACAGCCGCATTCCATATCTCCCCCCTGTGTGACAACACATCATCGGTGGCCACACTACCTTGGTGCTTGGTGAACACGTTCACCTTGCTGGAATAGGTAATGTACGCTGTCGCAATCAGCGTCGCCATGGTGATGGCGGCAATAGCTTTTGATCTCCTTGACCACGCCAGACTCATGAAAAATGTAAGCACAAGCATGGCGCCCACGGCCCCGCGGCTGGAGGTGATAAACACCCCTGTCGCAAATGCACCGGTGGCGAAAAGAGCCGCCACGCGCGTCATCCAGCCCAGCCGCCCCCAAAAGGCCATCACCGCCGCCAAGGCAATACCGTAACTGATGGCAAGATAAATCGCACTATGATTGACATGCCCCACGGAGTGCAGCTTCAAGGTTCCGTGACTGTGCGACACATACAAGCCCCAGAGCGTGGCACCCAATGCGATCAGGGTGGAAATAATCACGGTTACGATCAGCCAACGGAATTCTCGCTCTCCATAACCACTGCGCTTGAGGGCCCACAGGATACTGCCGTAGCGCAGGATGTCATTGGCTCCACCCCATTCTTTGTTATGCAAACCGGCAAACGCCACACCCACATAGCCCGATGCGATCAACAGTGCGATCAAGCTATCCCAGGCATCCCAAGGCCCGCCGTAATCCTTGTCTCGCACCCGATGGTACAGCCAAGTTATAATCCACGCACCCCACAACAGATTCTTCGGCGCCTCGAGCAGAGGCAGCGCCATCACCAACCCCAGCAGCAGAATAAATTCTGCCGGACGCTTGAACATTGTTATCATTATCATTCCCGGCTATTCCTTGGCCACAATTAACGCCCATGGTTGTTTGTGGGCAATTGCATTATAGTCTTAACCGGTTTCTTTGTGGTGCAGACCTCATCTTTGTCATTACCGAGACCCTTAAAGACCGGGATTGATCACACCTTGCCAATGAGAGCTGGCTGTAACTGGCCGCCATGCTCGACCTGTTTAGCCGTCAGGTGGCAGACTAGCCTATCTGGTCTTACCCCGATGCCATTATTCTACGATGATATGAAGAGAGCCCCGGCCAATATCAACCTGCTGACTTGTTCCGATGCCAACTATGCAATGCCTTTGGCAGTATTGATCAGCTCACTGTGCGGTACAGTGACGGAGGCTCGAATCACTCTCTATTGGTTTGCCCTCGAAGTGCCCGATGATGTCATCCGGAAAGTTTCCGGACATGCAGCCAGCCAAGGGGTTGTTCTTCGTCCGGTGCCATTCAGCAGGGAGTATCTTCCATCAAACCTTTACGAATCCGGCCGTATAAATGCCGCGGCTTATATGCGCCTATTCATGTCGGATAAGTTGCCCCACGCGGTTGAGCGCGTCATCTATCTTGATGCCGATACCTTGGTTCTTGGGTCGTTGCGGAAATTATGGGATGTCAATCTCGATGGGCGTGCTGTTGGAGTGGTCGCAGATGCACCCTACCTCAATTTGTCGCACCTTGGCGCCCGCAAGCCCCTGCGCTATTTCAATTCAGGGGTGATGTTGATTGACGTTGGCGCATGGAAGCGCCAACACGTCGGGGACAAGCTCATGCAAGTAATTGCAGACAGCAGCCTCCATTTGCGCTTCCACGATCAGGATGCCCTGAATCTTGTCTTGGGGGCGCAAGCCTTATTCTTGCCGTCGGTTTGGAACTTGCTTCCCACGCGTGAAAACAAGTGGCGCTTGAGACTTTATGGACTATTGGCCAGGATGGGGCTCACGGGATTCTTGCCGGACATGATTGTCCACTTTGCTGCAAAGCTCAAACCCTGGCATTACCTGGGAAGTCACCCATTCAAGTGGCGTTTCAACAGATATCTGGCGCAATCACCTTGGCATGGATATATTCCTGATGACTATACCAAGAGAAACAAGGTGCTGAAACATACCCCGCGCCTTATGCGGAAATGGATGGAAAGACATGTTCTCAAGGCTGATTCATAGCCTCGACAAGCTCAGCGTCCTCGCCCTTGGAAGGCTCTATGCCATAGCCAGGTCAAGGACGGCCAGATGCGGTGACAGCGAGCGCCCTATTCTTGTGCTTGGGTATCTCCTGCTCGGGGATTTGGCGATGGCAGGCTACTTGCTCAAAGCGCTGAAGGAATCCAATCCCGATAAACAGATTGTCTTGCTTACACGGGCGAGTCTGGCAACAACAGCGCATTACTTGTATGCCGACAGGGTTGTGGCTGTCGAGAGACTTGGTTGGCGTGCACTGATTCGCTTGGTGGACGCATCACCAAGCGGGTATGCGGAGATTATCAATGTTTTTTCCTGGAAATTCTTGCCCTTGGTCTCGAAACTCCCGGCAGGTAAGGTAATCAGCCACGCGGATCCCAAAGGAAGGCACACCGCATTAGTCGATGAGTTACACGAGTTCCCCCGATCACCTCAAACCCTGGCCAGAGCAATCCTTACCTTGGGCAGCAAGCTGGGGGTGACGACGCCTACACCGCCCTATGCCAAGATGAGCCTCCCAAGCGAGACCCGTACGCGCGGCCATGTGATTCTGCACATTGGGGCCAGCATTCCAGCTCGCCTATGGCCACCTGAGATGCTGCACTTAATTGTGGGCCGCTTGTTGGCGAATGGGGAACATCTTGTACTGACTGGGAGATCAATCGACCAGAACTACCTTGATGGTTTGCGGAGCTTGCTTCGTGATTTTCCGGCACACGCACATCAAATACATGACAGGATCGACGCAACAGATTTGGGTGAGCTGTTGGATTTGGTGGCACGAGCCAAATATGTCGTCACCGTGGATACTGGGGTTGCACATTGGGCCAGGCTGTTTTCCGTGCCCTGCCTGGCGGTTATGGGGCCGTCGGACGTCAATTTATTCGGCGCTGATTGGGGGCTAAGTCCGCAATCCCTCAATCTATCCTGCGCCCCACTCGACTGCCAGGACAAGAGCATAGTCCATGGCATACACACTGGCTGGATAAAGAACTGTCAGCGCAGTGCGTGTCTCTTCGAGACGAGGCATTGCTTTGCAGGCATCTCCCTGGACGCCTTGACGCATGCCCTGGAGAAATTTTCAACGCATCGGCAGCAAGACAATTTCTGATGTGACTTATGTGAAACCAGCCAATGCAGAAAATTGAAAAGCCAACCGACCTGATAAAGCAGCCATGGCAATGGTTGTTAAGGCGGCTAGGGGCGGGTCTTTATCTGGGATTGGCCAGCTTCCACAAACCCAGAGCCCTGCCCCGGAAAATCGACTCCATATTGGTAGTCCGAAGGAACCGGATTGGAGATGCCGTTATCACCGCCCTGATTCTTCAGCAACTACGGCGTGAATACCCATCAATAAGCATCACCGTACTCAGCAACTCCTATGCTGCTCCGGTATTTCGGGAAGCCCTGCCCGGGATCGAAGTTCTGGAACTGCCTGAGAAATATCTTGGAAGCCCATTCGGACTCTTCTTACATCCGACAGTGCGGCAGCTACGCGCACGGGTCTTCGATATTGCGCTGAATGGTTCCGCAGCCTATTCCAGCAAGGCCATCATGCTACTGGCAGCCGTGCGCGCACGCTACAAGTTGGCTGTCGCCCATAAGAGCGAACCCAGGATATGGCAAATCGCCCTGGATGATTGCCGGCCTATGGAAAGAGATCTGTGGGAAGCGCACCAGCTCATACGGATTGCCAACGTCTTCAATCGCGCCGGCTTACCTCTCGAAGCCCCTCCCAAGGCAACTCACATAAGGCACCCAAATCAAGGCCTCCGGATTGGACTCTTCCCGGAATCAAACAGAAAACAAAGCCAGTGGCCTTATGAAAAATGGCTCGATTTGGCCACCGGTTTAAATGATGCAGGCCATGAGGTTAAGGTATTTTTGAGCAAAAAAAACAAGGTACCTCTGCCCCCCATTCTTACATCCATTCACCCGAAGGGGACTGCCGCACTGATTGCACAAATCAAGACACTGGACCATGTAGTCTGCCAGGAAGGTGGCGTATCACATCTGGCAGCAATGCTGAGACTACCTGTCACCGTCTTGTCCGGCGTCCAGATCAAGGACACCTGGCTACCATGGACAGATGGATGCTGCTTAATCGAGCGAGCCGGGCAGATCGCCGGCATCACAGTCAAGGAGGTAATGGAGGCTATCCATAACACCGACTGAGCATGCGAAGTGAGACCAGGAGGATGCTGTCAAACCAGCCAAACTCTAATTTAACACCGTCCGAAAATCGGTGCTGCATCTTCCCTCGATTTCGTTGACACTAGGCTTCATGTCAGACGGGTTGCCCCTCCATCATAGGGATCAGGCAGTGGGCGGGGGAAGCTGTTCGCCAGATGCCGATTGACTAGTACCATGAATTCTGCAAAAACAGCGCCCTCCACGCAAACCCTGCCCTCAGGATGGTCGCAGGCAGATTTTTGACAGTTTTTCAGGCTTGGGAAATGGATTCCTTGGAATGTGCCTCTATCTCGGCAGGGTAGATTCCTGTTGTCGATGAGGTCGATTGAGGGGAAAAACGGGCTATTGCCGAAGAAATCCGTAGCGGCTGGGCCCATCAGGATGCAGGCTGGCAGGCCGGCGGCTTTACGAATCTGGGCTGCAGCTGAATCAAGCCCAATGACGAGCCTGGCCCTCAATATATCTTTCAGCCAATCGTCAAATCCAGTTAATCCTCGCACGTCGATTATTCTGTCTTCATTCAATCGCTTTTCAGGTGCGTACATGCCCATCAACCGAATATCTACTGGATATTTTTTGGCAAGCTTAATGAGGTTGGCTAACTGATCCGTTGTGAAGGATTTTATGCTTTGGTTCCTGCCGTCACATTGGATAACGACTAGTGTGGGATATAGCTCCTGATTTCTAAGGTAGGGGCTGTTGTCGACATTTGACTCACCGCCCATTGCGATATTTATCTGCAATAGGTATTCCGAGATATGCTTGGGCGAAGCAGAAAAGCTTTGCGTTATGGGAGGCATCGATGATGGCTGAGCCATTTTGCTCAGATACCATATTTCATGGGCAGCTATCGCCCGGCCGAGCTTTATCCAATAATTTGCCATCGGGGTTAAGAAATAGGTTGCTTGTGAAATCTTGGGATAGACCGCCAAGAGGCTGTTAGCTGTTTTATCGATATGCAGAACAGTATCAATGTCCGGGTTGAGGGCCGCCAGTGATTGAAACTCCTTCCGACAAAGGAAGATCAGTTGGTAATCTGGATATCTTTTTTTGATGCTCCGCAAGAGAGGGAAGGTAAACACCATATCCCCGATGAACAAGGGGCAGCAGACCACGATAGTCTTGGCTCGCTTAGTGCCAAAGCGGCTATGTACCCATAGAAAATATAGTGTGAGCTTGAAGAGCAATCTTTGCATCGTTTGTGAATGCACCTTGTATGTGAACCTCTCAACCAAAACAATAACAAGTCATGCTTAAGAGGATGGCCGATCGCATGCAGCAAGATCAAATATCGCCTCCATATTCTCCAGCATACTCCCGGAAGAGAATCTTTGTTCGGCATCTTTACGTGTTTGCCTTCCCATGGCCGAACATTGCCCAGGGTTCTCTATTAATGCCTTTATGGCACCCGCTAGCGCTGTTGCATCCCTTGGCGGCACGATACAAGCTGTTTTCCCATCGCTTACAGCTTCCATTATGGCCCCTACAGGGGTCGTGATGATCGGCAGTTCGGTGAGCATCGCCTGGAGTATGGCCTGCGGCACTCCTTCATCGGCATAGGAGGGGAGACAGAATATGTCTAGCGCTTGAAGCCACCGTTCCGGGTTGTTTTGTTGACCCGTAAAAATCACGCAGCTCTCTAGTCCGAGTTGGTTAACTTTATTTTTCAGATGCTCTTTTTGTGGGCCATCACCAACGATCAGAAGTTGCCAACCGGGGGCTGCAAGCTGATGGAAGGCTTCCAGCAGGTAGCGGTGCCCCTTCCAACTGCGCAGGGTGGCGACGATACCGAGGTAGTGTATTTCAGGATCGAGACCCAGGTCACGTCGCGCAGCGGCCTTGTCACCGGGCACGAAACGGGCCGCGTCGACACCGGTGGGCACCGAGGTTACGCGTTCTGGGGCCAGCCTGAGATCATGGATGAGGGTCTGCCTGAGCACTTCGCCAGTCGTCACAACGTGCTTTACCGCTTTGCCATAAAGCCAGCGGGAAGTGCAGCTTTTGGCTACAGGCGTGGAGATATGCCGGGTGCGCACGATGGGCGGCGCACCATGCAAGCTGACACAGGCCAGGGCGGCCAGCCAGCTATCTGTGGAGCTGTGGGTGTTGATGACATCCACGGGATGAATTTTCAGCCAGTGGCGTAGCGCCAGCAGTCCCTTGAGATTTTTACGGCCGATGGGCAGGGCGTGGACCGGCACACCGTAGCGGGCCGCTTCGGTGTAAATGCGCGCTTCCTGCGGGCAGGCGAGTCGGACATCGTGACCGCGTCCAATGAGGCCGCGGGCCTCTTCCAGTATGCGTATCTCCTGCCCGCCCCAGCCGAGCGATGATTCGGTGTGTACGATATGCATCAGCCCGCCAGCAATCCCTGATACAACTGCACTAATTGCTCAACCATCGCTTCCTGATTCAGGGGCAGCACCGTGCTGCGTGCTGCATCGGCCATCTGCTTTTGAATCCCGGCGTTCATCAGCGCGCGCATGGACTCGATCAGCGCCGGTGTGTCCAGCGCATCGCACACATAACCGTTTCTGCCGTGCTCAATCAACTCCGCCGCTCCACACTGGGCGCTGGTAATCACCGGCAAGCCTGCGGCCATGGCCTCTAAAATCACATTGGGAAAAGGATCATACAGGGTGGGCAGCACCAAGGCATCCGCTGCGCCGTAAAACGGCTTGACATCGGATTGCACGCCCACAAAGCGCACACGATTCTCAATCTTCAGCGCTTTGGTCTGCTGCAAGAATTTTTTGAGCCGCTTGTCCCTGCCCACCACAATCAAACAGGCGTTGAGCGGCAGCTGCGCCATCGCCTCCAGCACCATGCGCACACCTTTGCGCTCAAAACCGGAACCGACGAACAAAAACAGTGTGGCCTCTTGGGGGATGGAGAACTGTTTGCGGACAGCATCACGGTGACGCTTCAACTCAGGGCTGAAGGCCTGAACATCCACACCGTTATAAATGACATGCAGCTTGTGCCCGGGCAGCGCGAAATAGCGCTGTATTTCACTTTTCACCATGTGCGAATTGCAAATCACGGCGCGCAGCCGTGAACTGCGGAACAAGGCCAGCTCAGAGGATTTGACATAGTGATGGTAGGGACTGAGCCAAATGCGCAGCTTTCCGAAGATACCGAGCGTGCGCATGCGCTGCCTGAGCCATTCGCGATGCACGCCGTCGCCGGCGCGATAGATGCCACAGCATGCGATGCGTTCGTGCGACTGCACCAGGTCATATTTTTTTGTTTCCAGCAACCGGCGTACAGCGTGCGCAAACCCCCAGTCGCGCCACAGACTGCCGATATAAAACGGATTGCATATTTCCGCCGCAACGCCACCCTGTGCCCGCCAGGCGCGGGTGATCAGCGTAACGCCCACCCCTTCTGCCCGGAGAGCCGTCATGGCACCCTCCGTGAAACGTTCCGCCCCTCCATCCGCCGTGTAACGCTGGCGGATCAGCGCGATGTTGAGGGACTTCATTATATCGCCAATAGTTCGTTGACGGCGCCCAAGACGCGCTCGACAGGGATCGACGTCAGACACTCGCTGACCTTGCCGCCGCCGCAGCCATCGAGTCCGCAGGGTCGGCAGGTATGCCGTGAGGTGATCACGCGCTGCACTACTTGCCACGGCCCCCAGCCCATCTCACCGCTTGGCCCGAACAACACAACCACCGGTGTTTGCATCGCCGCAGCTATGTGCATAGGCGCTGAATCGACGCCGACGAAACACTTGGCACGCCGCGTCAACGCCGCAAGCTGCTTCAGATTCAATTGGCCGGATACATCCACCACTGGAGACTTCACTTTATTGAGTATGCGACGCACGCGATCATGCTCGGCCGTCGTCGGCGCCGCAGTAACAACGACACGCTCGCCCGCAGCCTGCAATCGATCAATCAAGGCGCTGCATTTTTCATCCTCCCAGCACTTGAATAACCAGCGTGAGGTGGGGTGAAAATGAATAAAATCCTTGCCTCTTAAGCCGTGACTAGCCAGCATCGCGCCAATGAAATTCTCAGCCTCCGCACCGGGCACCAGTACCAGCGCACGCTCATCATCGCGCGGGTAGATTCCGATCCTGCGCAATGCGTCGAGATGGCACTCGACGGTGTGCCGGGGCGTGGCGGGCAATGGATAGAGGTGTGAAAAGCTGCTGCGCCACCACGCGCCTCGCCTGCCGGCAAACATGCGCGCCACGCTGTAGCGCACACCCAGCAAGCGCCGCAGCCAGGCCCCGCGCGGATGTTCGGTGAGGTGAATCAGCAAATCATAACGCCTGGCGCGCAAGGTGCGCAGCAACTTCACTTCTGCACTCAACTGCTGCAGTACGCCGCGCCGCTTCCATCCCCGGTCCACAGTGAATACGTTATCAATTGCAGGGTGCAGGGTCAGCATCTCCCGCGTTTCATGATAGACCAGCGCGTCAATTTCTGCGTGTGGCAGATGGTTTTTCAATGCTGAAAATACGGGCGACGTCAGCAGCACATCGCCATGATGACGCAGCTTCATCACCAGCACACGCCTCACGGCAGAGAAGTCAGGCGCGTCTGTAAGCATCGAACAACTCCCCGGCGGCGCGCCATACCGTGTCCGGCGGCAGGGTTTGATAACATGCAGGCTGAACCACCGACTCACCGCGATAACTGCACGTGCGCGCCATGCACGGTGAGCAGCCAAAGTCAGCGCGAATATACCGTTGTCCTTGCCCTGGCATCTCCATGAACTCCGGCCGTGTGGCTCCGTAGAGGGTGGCGGTGGGCACACCCAGCGCGATCGCAAGATAGGTCAGCCCTGTATCAATCCCCACCACGCCGCGCGCGGAGGTCAGTACCTGGGCTATCTGTGCCAGATCCATTTTGGGCAGTATCTCGACATTTTTTGCAGCCCCTGAAATTTTTTGTGCTCGCTCTAATTCTCTTGCGCTGCCCCACGGCAGCTGGACTCCCAGGCCAGCCTCATTGACCAACTGCGCCAGTTGTACCCAATACTCATCGGGCCATAGTTTACTTGACCAGGTCGTGCCATGCACAAAAACCACCTTATCGGACAACCTCCCGGTGGGTGGGGACGCACGTCGAATGCCATAGTCAGGCGCCTTGGCGGGTGCCTCGTAATTCAGGGCGGCTGCGAACAATTGACGTAAGCGCTCTATGGCCAGCTGTCCCTTGGGGATGGCGTAACGCTCATGGTAGGCGAGCGCAGCCAGTGACTCACGCGCAGAGGCCCGGTCCAAGCCACAACGTGTGCCGCGCGCCATCCTTGTGAGCACAGCGCTTTTCAACAGCCCTTGGGCATCAATAATCCTGGCGTAACTATCCGCGCGCAACGCATCACGGGAGCGGCCCCACTCGCCGCTGCGCAATGCCTGTAATGGGTGCTTGCGCCAGCGCCGCAATGCAACAGGAATCACCCTGTCCACTGCCGGATGCCATGCAGGGATTTCCGCAAACGCTTCCTCCACTACCCAGTCAAAACGAATGCCGGGCAGCGCCAGCGCGGCATCGGTCAGCGCGGGCAGCGTGTGCAACACGTCTCCGAGAGAAGATGTTTTGACAATCAGCACCTTCATGAGGGGATCAACGCCGCCATCTCTGCCAGCACACGCTCCGGCTTAATCTCACGCAGACAATTGAGATGGACGAGCGGACACTTGCGTTCGAAACACGGGCTGCACGCAAGCTTGAGCCAGACGACGCGCGCCGTGCTGCTGAGCGGTGGCGTGAAACCGGGATCGGACGAACCATATACCGCTACCAGTTTACGACCCAGGGCGGCGGCAACGTGCATCATGCCGGAGTCGTTGGTAAGCACGAGATCGGTGAGCGACAGCAGATCAATGGCTTGAGCAAGCGAGGTGCGTCCGCTGAGATCAACACACTCCTCTCCCGCCTGTGCGCAAATTTCTGCGGCGATGGTCTTGTCGTGCGCCGACCCGAAAATCCACACGCTCCAGCCTTGCGCGATTTTTGTACGCGCGACGTCGGCAAAATACTCTGTCGGCCAGCGCTTGGCCGGACCGTATTCGGCGCCCGGACACAGTGCCAGCAGCGGTTGCGACGGGTGCTCCAGCCGCAACGCTGACAGCGCGGCCTGCGCGCTGCCGCTTGAAATATGAAGTTGCGGAAACTGAATCTGCGGCGGCTGCGCAGCGTTCTTTGGCAACCCGAGTGCGACGAAACGCTGCACGGTTTGCGGCAGCATTTTTTTATCCAGTTGACGCACATCGTTCAGCAGACCCCAGCGCAACTCGCCGCGATAACCGGTGCGGCGCGGGATATTGGCCCAGAATGGGATCAGCGCAGACTTGAAAGAGTTGGGCAGCACTATGGCGCGATCATAACGCTCGGCGCGCAGGCGGCACGCGATGCGATGGCGCTCAATGAGTTTCAACTCGCCGTGCATGAACGGCAGCGTATGTGCACGGCGCACCTCCGGCATGCGCGCGAGCAGCGGCTCGGACCAGGCCGGTGCTAGCACATCAATGACTACACTGGGGGATTGCTGCTTGAGCCTCTGGAACAGGCTTTGCGCCATCACCATGTCACCGACCCAGGCCGGGCCGACGACAAGGATTTTTTTTACCTCATGGGCATTCATGGTTCGCGTTGCGCTGGCTCACCATGTAAAGAAGCCACATCCGGCTATGTGCCGTCTTTTAATATGTAATCCGCCCCGCAATACGGACACTTCGCCTTGCCCGTTGCCTCGATCGGCAGATAGACGCGCGGGTGAGAATTCCACAGACTCATGTGATCCATCGGGCAGTGCAGCGGCAGATCGGCGCGCGTCACGTGATAAATATTTTGCGCGTTGGGCTCGCTGGATCGCGCAGTCATATTTTGTTGCGTTGACTTGGACACGCTCGTCTCCTCAGCTTACGCGACTGGCGTAAGCCACTCGGGATGCTCCTTGCGCCGCCCGTGTACCTGGTCGAAATACAACGCCTGAAGGCGTGTAGTGATCGGCCCGCGATCACCGTTACCGATGCGGCGCCCGTCCAGCTCGCGGATCGGCGTGACTTCCGCCGCCGTGCCGGTGAAGAAGGCCTCGTCCGCGATATACACCTCGTCGCGCGTGATGCGCTTTTCGCGCACCTCGACGCCGATCTCGGCGGCGAGCGTGAAGATGGTGTCGCGCGTGATACCGTCCAGTGCGGAGGTCAGCTCGGGCGTGTAGAGCACACCGTCGCGCACGATGAAGACATTCTCACCGCTGCCTTCGGCCACGTAGCCGTCCACATCCAGCAGCAGTGCCTCATCCACGCCGCAGGAGAGCGCCTCGCGCAGCGCCATCATCGAGTTCATGTAATTGCCGTTGGCCTTCGCCTTGCACATGGTGATGTTGACGTGATGGCGCGTGAACGATGAGGTCTTGACGCGTATGCCCTTCTCGATGCCCTCCGCGCCCATATACGAACCCCACAGCCAGGCCGCAACGATGGCGTGCACCTTGAGATTGTCGGCGCGCAGCCCCATGCCCTCTGAGCCGTAGAAACACATGGGCCGGATGTAGACCGACTTGGAGTCTGATGACTCCAGACTGTTTTCATGCACGGCGGCGCGGCATGCCTCACTCAGCGTGCGCTTATCATACGGCATGTCCATGCCCAGGATATGCGCCGAGCGGAACAAGCGATCCATGTGCGCATCGAGGCGGAAGATGGCCGTGCCTTTATCCGTTTTATAGGCACGCACGCCTTCAAACACCCCCATCCCATAATGCAGGGTGTGCGTGAGCACATGCACCTTGGCATCACGCCAGGGCACCAGCGTGCCGTCAAACCAGATGACGCCATCGCGGTCGTCCATCGTTGTCATACGTTCTCCTTAATCGTAGGTCGGCTCAAGCACGCAGTGCGGAACCGACACAGCAGTCGGATCCGCTACGCTTGATCCGACCTACCCTTTGTTGTTTTCTTCAAATAATTCCCGCCAGACGCGTACCACTGCTGCACGATGCTCCGAAAACTCCGTTTCCGGGACACTGGCAGATGCCTCTTGCAGCGCGAGCCGATGCACGGCGCCGAGGTAGGCGCGGTAGGCCTGCTCAAGCACCTGCGCCTGCTGCGCCGTAATTTTCCCGGCGGCTGACAAATGAGACAGCATGTCCGCAGTCTGTGTACTGCGCGCCAATTCCGGCGTCTCATGCGTATGCAATAAAGCCGCATATTGAACCATAAATTCGATATCTGCGATACCGCCGGCATCGTGTTTGAGGTCGAAGCACCCCGCCGTGCCGCCAGCGTGGGCTGCATGCATGCGCGCACGCATGGCAGACACCTCGGTGCGCAGCGTGGCACGTTCGCGCGCGTAGCCCATGATTTCACTCCGCAGCGCGGAAAAATTCGCGGCGATGGCCGACTCATGGGCGGAATGCTGCGCCACCACGCGCGCGCGCACCAGCGCCTGATGCTCCCAGATCCAGGCCGCGTTACGCTGATAATCGGCGAATGCGGCCAGGCTCGCCACCAGCAGGCCCGAACCGCCACTGGGCCGCAGACGCATATCCACCTCATACAACACCCCCGCCGGGGTGCGCGTGTTAAGCAGATGAATCATGCGCTGTCCCAGGCGCGTGAAAAACACCGCGTTATCGAGTTGATGCGGGCCTGCCGTGCGGGCATCATCGTCGCCGCTATCATGCACGAATACGAGGTCGAGGTCAGAGCTATAGCTCAATTCACGCCCGCCCAGTTTGCCGTAACCCACGACGGCAAAGCCGGCATCTTTGAGTTGTCCGCTTTCCCGGTAACGCGGACGGCCGTGTTTTGCCACCATCTGACGCCACGCGAGTTCCAGCACCGCCTGCAACACCACCTCGGCGATGTCGGATAACTGGGCGCACACCGCAAGCGTATCCTCCGGACGGGCAATCTGGGTCGCGGCGACGCGCAACATCTGCGCCTGACGGAAATGACGCAGCGCATCCATCTGCTGCTCCAGATCATGCGCGTGAGCGGCCTGCAGACTGCGCTGCAGTTCATGCTCGAGTGACGTGCGCGTAAGCGGCGCATGCAGCGTGCGCGGGTCGAGCAATTCATCCAGCAGCAATGGCTGGCGCGTCAGCAGAGCGGCGATCCACGGACTGGCGGCGCATAACTGCACCAGTTGCGTAAGCGCCAGCGGATGTTCTGCGAGCAGCGCCAGATACGGCGTGCGGCGTGCGATCGTTTCGAGCAGGTTCAGTACACGCGCCAGCGTGACGTGCACTTCCGCTGCGGCATGATCCGGGCTCTGAGTCGTCACCGCGCCGAGCACCAGCGGCATCAAACGATCCATACGCCCACGGCCCTGCACACTGAGTGCGCGATACGCAAAAGAATCACGCAGCACCACAATGCGCCGCCACGCCTCGGCGGCGTCGGTAAAGCCGTGTGTAGTTAACATCCGTAGCGCCTCATCCTGTGTCAGCACCGCCTGCCATAGGCGCGACAGATCAGTGGCGATGCCGGACGCGCCCTCTGCCATCGCCTGAGACACCGCAAACACCTGCTCAAAATGGCTCTGCACCTGCGCCCGGTGTGCGTGCAGCGCCTGATCGAACGCCGCCCAGTCACGGTAACCCATGGCAAAGGCGAGCCGCGCACGCTCGAAGTCGCTCACCGGCAACCGATGGGTCTGTTCATCGGCGACCTCTTGCAGGCGGTTCTCCGTGCGGCGCAGAAATACATACGAAGCCGTCAACTCGCGCGTCACCTGCTCCGGCAAGTAGCCATGACGTGAAAGCTGCTCGAGCACGGCGAGCGTGGCGCGGATTTGCAGGTCCGGGTTGCGCCCGCCGCGTATCAACTGAAATGCCTGGGCGATGAATTCGATCTCGCGTATGCCGCCCGGCCCCAGCTTGATATTGTCTTCAATGCCTTTGCGCGCAGTCTCTTCCTGAATCATGCGCTTCATGTCGCGCAGCGACTCGAACGCGCCGAAATCGAGATAGCGGCGGTAGACGAACGGGCGCAACGTATCGAGCAGCCGCGCACCCGCCGCGCGGTCGCCACCCACCACGCGCGCCTTGATCCAGGCATAGCGCTCCCACTCGCGTCCGTGCGTCTGGTAATAATCTTCCAGCGCGGAAAAACTGGCACTCAGCGGCCCGCTGTCGCCGAACGGACGCAGCCTGACATCCACGCGGAACACAAACCCCTCTGCGGTGGCGGCGCTGAGCGCACCGATCAGGCGCTGGCCGAGGCGCAGGAAATATTCTTCATTGCTGATGCGGCGACGCTTGCCGCGCGTCTCGCCGTCGGCGGGATAGGCAAAGATGAGGTCGATATCGGAGGAAAAATTCAACTCCGCGCCGCCGAGTTTGCCCATGGCGATCACCACCAGCGCTTGTGCCACACCCTCGCTATCGCGCGGCGTACCGTAGTCCTGCGCCTGCCATGCGTGCAGCCGTCGCAGCGCGCCATCCACACAGGCCTCGGCGAGGCTGGAGAGATCGCGCAGGGTTTCGTCGAGTTGCGCCCAGCCCGCAAGCTCGCGCCAGGCGATGCGTACCATCTCGCGTCGCCGCAGACGGCGCAGCACGTCACCCAGCGCTGCTTCGTCATGCACCTCCGCGAGCGCAGCCTCCAGCGTGATTGCATACTGCTGCGCGCAATACTCGCGCAGCAGATCGCTGCTGCTCAATAGGTCGCACAACAGCACCGGGTTCCGGATGCAGGCGTGCGCCACGAAATCGCTGCACGCCCACACGCGATGCAGCACCGCGAGCAGCTCGGGATGCGACGGCGGCGTTACGCCCGCAACCTGTGCCGCCTCCAGAAATTGAGACCAGCGTTGCAGCGCAACTTCACGCAGTGCTTCCGGAACAGGGTGGCGATGATCGGAGGGCGCGCGCATCCACTCATATTACCGAATTCCGCACAAAAAAAAGCCCCCTCGTATGGAGGGGGCTTTGAGCTCATGCAAACAGCAGTAGCTGGTTTACTGCTTACATCATGCCGCCCGGATCAACCATGTCCTTCGGGTCCGGCCTGTCGCTCGGCAGTTCCGCCACCATGGCTTCGGTGGTGATCATCAAGCCCGCGACCGATGCCGCGTTCTGCAATGCAGTGCGCGTCACCTTGGTGGGATCGAGAATACCCATGGCGATCATGTCGCCATATTCGCCGTTGGCGGCGTTGTAACCGAAATTGCCGGTGCCTTCGGCCACCTTGTTCAGCACCACAGAGCCTTCCGCACCGGCGTTCTGTACGATCTGGCGCAGCGGCTCTTCCATGGCACGCAGTGCGATAGTGATACCTACGTTCTGGTCTTCATTATCGCCCTTCAGCTTGCCGATGCTCTTGCGCACACGCACCAGGGCCACACCGCCGCCCGGTACCACGCCTTCCTCGACCGCTGCGCGGGTGGCGTGCAATGCGTCTTCCACGCGCGCCTTCTTTTCCTTCATCTCGATCTCGGAACCGGCACCGACCTTGATCACCGCAACACCGCCAGCGAGTTTCGCCACGCGCTCTTGCAACTTTTCCTTGTCGTAATCGGAGGTTGCTTCCTCAATCTGCGCACGGATCATCTTCACGCGCGATTGAATGTCAGCAGACTTGCCTGCGCCGTCGATGATGGTGGTGGTTTCCTTGGTGATAGACACACGCTTGGCACTGCCGAGATCGGTGACCGTGGCCTTCTCCAGCGTGAGACCCAGTTCCTCGGCGATCAGCTTGCCGCCGGTGAGTACCGCGAGGTCATCCTGCATGGCCTTGCGCCGCTCGCCAAAGCCGGGGGCCTTGACCGCACAGCACTTCACTACGCCGCGCAGATTGTTCACCACGAGCGTCGCGAGTGCCTCGCCTTCCACATCCTCGGAGATGATGAGCAGCGGACGGCCACCCTTGGCCGCAGCTTCCAGTATCGGAATCATCTCGCGGATGTTGGATATCTTCTTGTCGTAGATCAGGATGTAGGGGTTTTCCAGATCGCAGCTCATGGTCTGCTGGTTGTTGACGAAGTAAGGGGAGAGATAGCCGCGGTCGAACTGCATGCCTTCCACCACGTCCAGCTCCATCTCAAGGCCGGTGCCTTCTTCCACGGTGATGACGCCTTCCTTGCCGACCTTGCGCATGGCCTCGGCGATCTTGTCGCCGATCACCTGGTCGGAATTGGCCGAAATGGAGCCGACCTGGGCAATCGCCTTGTCGTCGGTGCACGGCTTGGAGAGCTTCTTCAGCTCTTCCACTGCGGCCACCACGGCCTTGTCGATGCCGCGCTTCAGATCCATCGGGTTCATGCCGGAGGCGACTGCCTTCAGGCCTTCCGCAAGAATGGACTGCGCGAGCACGGTCGCCGTCGTGGTGCCGTCGCCGGCGGTGTCGGAGGTACGCGAGGCGACTTCCTTCACCATCTGCGCGCCCATATTCTCAAACTTGTCCTTGAGCTCGATACCCTTGGCCACGGACACGCCGTCCTTGGTCACGGTGGGGGAACCATAGGCCGAGTCCAGCACCACATTACGCCCACGGGGGCCCAGGGTAACCCTCACGGCGTCGGCCAGGATGTTCACACCCCTGGCCATGCGACTGCGCGCATCGTATCCAAATTTAACGTCTTTCGCTGCCATAGCTAAAATCCTCTGTGTTTTAGTTCAGTATGTTTTGGGGTGATCTTGACTTAGATCACAGCCATGATGTCTTCCTCGCGCATCACGATGAGGTCTTTGCCTTCAAGCTTCACCTCAGTGCCCGAGTACTTGCCAAACAGCACCTTGTCACCCACCTTGACCTCGAGCGGGCTGATAGTGCCACTGTCGAGCATCTTGCCCTTACCGACGGCCACGATCTCGCCTTTGCTCGGCTTTTCAGCGGCATTGTCGGGGATCACGATGCCACCAGCGGTGGTACGCTCCTCTTCCATGCGGATCACAACGACACGATCATGCAACGGACGAATCTTCATCTCATCTATCTCCTTGATCTTGAACAAATTATATTAGGCTGAGGCCTGTGGTCGGCAACAACCCGGGGAATCTGGCGAAGGTGTTGTTAGCACTCGCCCTTGGTGAGTGCTAATCATAGTGGCAACAATCGCACAGTTCAAGCAGAAATTCTCAGCCGGGCGCAGATCAAGCTGGCCGAATAGACGGGGGGCGGCAGAGTGGCTATGCTAGTCGCCCTCCCTCATCCCTTCCCAAGGGCAGAAGGAGGGTAGACGCCCTCATCCCCATCCCTTCTCCCAGGGGGAGAAGGGGGCGAGCCGAGGCGCTACTCGCGACTTGCTTTACTTGCGCCCTTAGCTCAGTTGGATAGAGCGTTGGGTTCCGATCCCAAAGGTCAGAGGTTCGAATCCTCTAGGGCGCGCCACTATTCGGGTCGTGATGGGTCAGTGCGACGCCCGACCCTGTTCCTTTCCCCATAACAGCTCCAGGCGCTGGTCGCGGCCGCAGCTGAAGCGGTAATAGTTGTAGCGTACGGGGTTCTTTCTGTAAAAATTCTGGTGATACTCTTCCGCGGCATAGAACGTCGTGGCCTGCGTGATTTCGGTGACTATCTTCCCCTTAAACGGCTTGTTTTTTTCGAGCGCCGTCTTTGATTGTTCCGCGATGGCCTTTTGTTGCGGGGTGCTATAGAAGATAGCGCTGCGGTACTGGCTGCCGCTATCGCAAAATTGGCGATCCGGAGTCGTGGGGTCGATGGTGCGCCAAAACTTGTCTACCAGCTCCTTGTAGCTGACTTTTGCAGGGTCATAGGTCACCTGCACCACTTCTGCGTGGCCGGTGCCACCGTTGGACACCTCTTCGTAAGTAGGATTGAGCTTTTGCCCACCGGCATATCCGAAAACCGTTTCTATCACGCCGGGTATCTTGTCGAAATCCGATTCCGTACACCAGAAACAGCCACCGGCAAACAGGGCGGTCTCATGGTTCTTGGGTGGCGTGGCCGTGCCGGCCACATCCTGCTGTGCCATGACCATGCCGGGCAAGGCAATGCCAGCGATCAGTGCGATAAGTAATTTACGCGACATGTGTAGGTGTCCTCTGTACTGTGTGAGTCTGCCGAGCGGTGACTACGCGGGGATAAACTTCAACGCCACCCCATTGTTGCACCAGCGCTGGCCGGTCGGCTTGGGGCCATCATTGAAAACATGGCCCTGGTGGCCGCCGCAACGCGCGCAATGGTACTCCTTGCGTGGGTAGATGATCTTGAAGTCGGTCTTCGTTTCAACCGCGCCGGGCAACGCCGTATAAAAGCTCGGCCAGCCCGTACCGCTGTCGAACTTCATATCGGATGTGAACAGCGGCAGATCGCAACCGGCGCAGACATACTGACCTTTGCGTTTTTCATTATTCAGAGGACTGGAAAAAGGCGGTTCCGTCCCCTCGTCGCGCAAAACATTGTATTGCGCGGGCGTCAGCAGTGCTTTCCACTCCACATCCGATTTGACAATCTTGTCTATGGTCGTTGGCATGGCGCTATCCCCACTAAAGACTCTGGATGTAATCAGGGGCAAGGTCGCAAGCCCCAGGCATGTTGCTATGAATTGACGTCTGTTCATGGCGCTATCTCCGCTCGTTTGTTTCCACCAGTGCGCACAGTATAAGACCGGGATATCACCTCTTTATCGCGCAGTTATCACAATTTTATATGACCGCTCTTTGGAGCGGAGATGTTTGGCAAGAAATGCAGCCGGTTGCATCAGGCCTACGCTTCCAAGCTACTCGTAACTGCGCGAAAATGAGGTTAAAGTAGAGCGACACACACCAGGGAGGAACGCTGTCATGCCCAACCCCTATCATGCCCTGTCATCCTACATTCTGCAGCCCGGGACGTCCTTCTACAGCTACCATCAAGGGCTGCCTGAAATGATCCGGTTGGACAATTCCGCGCTGGACGCCATGACCGATCTGAGGCGGGTCAGAGCCGTAACCGTGGCTCCCGGAACTCCTATCGATACCGCACTGCAGAAGATGATTCACGCCGAGGTGCGTCTGCTGCTCGTAACCGACGCCAATGACCTCATCCTGGGCTTAATCACCGCCCGCGACATTATGGAAGAAAAGCCCGTCAACTACGCCGCCAAGGCGCGCGTTTCACACGACGCTATACTCGTGGAGCACATCATGACGCCGGCAGACCAGATACAAGTGCTGCAAATGGCGGATGTCTTGCGCGCCAGCGTAGGCGATATCGTGCTGACGCTCAAGAACGCCAACCGACAGCACGCACTGGCGGTTGAACCACACGAGGATGCCGCCTTGTCCGGCGCTGAAATTGTGCGTGGGATATTCTCAACCACGCAAATCGGCAAGCAATTGGGTATGGATATCCAGCCCACAGGGAGGGTACAAAATTTCGCGGAACTGGAGGCGTTGTTGCTTAGTGCGTAATGCATGAGACGGTATCTACATGACTGGATGAGTAGCGGGGTTTCTCTTTTCCTGGGACGTAACCCCACCCTTAAAAATTTGGTAATACCTAACGAACTCGGACCAAAATGGGGTTAATTTCATTCATGGGTGTTGTCCGTAAAAGCTTATCTAGCAAGGGTTCCAGGTTCTCATCGCGATGATTAAACCGCCAGCAAAGCACCTCCAAATAAAGATGGAAGAATTTCCGGGGTACGCCGCGGTGTTCCGGCGGCGCGATCCGGGGATTAACTATTGTGCAACACAAAGGCCTTTTCCGTGGTGAAATTGCCAACGCCGCGGTGCGTGGTGAACACCCAGCCGTGATGCTCAAGGTAGGTGCTCATTTCCTTGTTCATGTCGGGATTACCGCAAATCATCACCCGGTCATGTTCCGGGTCGGCCTGCGGCAGGCCGAGTTGGGTAAACAGTTCTCCGGTGCGGAACAGATCGGCGCCGCGCTGCGGTGTCTTAAACGGCTCGCGTGTCACGGTCGGGACATAGAACAGGCGTTCGTTGGTCAGCGCTTCAATCTCGGCTTTGTAGGCCAACTCGGGCACGGTGCGCACGGTGTGCACCAGAATAACCCGCTCAAAGGTTTTGTAAACCTCCGGGTCGCGGATCAGGCACATGAACGGGGCCAGCCCGGTGCCGCTCGACAACAGATAGAGGTTGCGCCCGGGCCGTATGTACTTCAGCGTGAGAGAACCGGTGGCCTTGCTGTTGACCCAGACCGTATCGCCCTCGCGCACCTGCGCCAGGCGGCTGGTCAGCGGCCCCTCCGGCACGTGAATGCTCAAGAATTCCAGATAATCGGCGTCGTTGGTCGACACGATCGAATAGGCGCGCGCAATGAGTTTGCCCTCGGGCCGCAGGCCGATCGTAACGAACTCCCCATTTTCAAACTGGAAGTTGCTCGGCCGGGTCGTGGTCAGGCTGAAGGTTTTATCCGACCATTTGCGGACGGAGGTAACGTGTTGTTCAGAATATGGCACTGCTGGATTCCTCGTATAGGTTTGGCTTAGCTGTACCAATATTGGATTTTAAACGATTTAACAGGTTCCTTCATCTGATTATCAATGTATACCTCACCCTGATCTTACCCCGATAAAACGGACACCCAGTTAGGGCGCATTGTGGTACTTTTCATAGTCCAGCGGT
>JAQBXX010000034.1 GCA_027624315.1 Pseudomonadota bacterium | reverse complement strand
GCTCACATACTAACTTGTATGCTGCGCTGCTCGACGGCGCTGCGCCTTGTCTTGAAGCAAAATCCATCATTTTTAGAGGTACCCTTATTTTTCGGTTCTGTAAGGATCGGGATAACCAAGACCCGCCAGCAGGCGCGTCTCGAGCCGCTCCATGACGGCGGCCCCGGCGTCATCGCGGTGGTCATAATCCAGCAGATGCAGCGTGCCGTGCACCACCATGTGCGCCCAATGCGCTACCGGCGTCTTGTGCTGCTCGCGTGCCTCGCGCGTCACCACCGGCGCGCAGATCACGAGGTCGCCCAGATACTCCGGGACCTCTTTCTCTCCGGAAGCAAAGGATAGCACGTTGGTCGCGCCGCGCTTGTGACGGTAGGTGCTGTTCAGGCGCGCAGCTTCCTCTTCGTCCACGATGCGCACCGTCATTTCCGCCGCGTTGCGCCGGCCGTCGAGCGCAACAAGCGCCCAGCGCCGGATGTCTTTCATCAAGGGTAGCCCACGGCGCGGAACGGCGTATTGCACGTGAATACTATTTTTTCGGGGCGTCTGCGTTGCGCTCGTAGTTTTCATAGGCCGTGACTATGCGCTGCACGAGTGGATGGCGCACCACATCCTGCGCGCGAAAAAAACTGAAGCTGATGCCTTCCACACCCTTCAGCACCTCGACCGCGTGACGCAGACCCGATTTGCGCTCGCGCGGCAGATCGACCTGCGTCACGTCGCCGGTCACCACCACGGTGGAACCGAAGCCGATGCGCGTGAGAAACATCTTCATCTGTTCGACCGTAGTGTTTTGCGCTTCATCCAGAATGATGAACGCCTCGTTCAGCGTGCGCCCGCGCATGTAAGCGAGCGGCGCGACCTCGATCACGTTGCGCTCGATGAGCTTAGCCACGCGCTCGAAACCGAGCATCTCGTAAAGCGCGTCGTACAGCGGGCGCAGATAAGGGTCGATCTTCTGCGTGAGATCACCCGGCAGAAAGCCGAGACGCTCGCCGGCCTCGACGGCGGGGCGCACCAGCACCAGACGCCGCACGCGCTCGCGCTCCAGCGCTTCGACCGCGCACGCCACCGCGAGATAGGTCTTGCCGGTGCCCGCCGGACCGACGCCGAAATTGATGTCGTGCGCCTGAATATGCTGCAGGTAGCGCCGCTGGTTCGGATTCTGCCCCTGAATCATGCCGTGGCGCGTGCGGATGCTGACTTCCGCGCGCGCGGCTTCCGCCTCCGCCGCCTCCGACAGCGCGTCGATCTCGCCGCGATTGAGAATCAGATGCACGCGCTCGCGCGTCAGCGGCTCGCGCTGCGCCTCGGCATATAACCCTTTCAATACTTCGGTCGCCGCCTGCACCGGAACAACATCGCCGATGATGCGGAACACGTTGCCGCGGTTGTTGATCTCCACGCCCAGGCGGCTCTCGATCTGGCGCAGGTGCTCGTCGAACTGGCCGCACAAATTGGCCAGGCGCTGATTGTCAGCGGGATCGAGCACGATGTCGTTCGACTGCGGCTGATCGATCTTTACGGCCTGCGGACTCAGTCGTTTGACCATAAACTAATGCGGCGTCACGAGTTCGCCGCGCAGCGAATTCGGCTGTACTTCGGTGATGCGCACATCGACGAACTGGCCGATGAGATTTTGGTCGCCGTAAAAATTCACTACGCGATTGTTTTCAGTGTACCCGGCAAACTGATGCGCGTGACGCGCCGGACGCCCCACCAGCACGCGCTGCACGCCGCCCACCATGCGACGGCTGATACGCGTGGCCTGCGTGTTATTGAGTGACTGCAATTCTGCGAGGCGACGTTGTTTCACCTCTAGCGGTACCGGATCGGGCAGTGCCGCCGCCGGCGTGCCGGGGCGCGGGCTGTAGATGAAGCTGTAGGAGTGATCAAAGCCGATGTCCTCAATCAACCGCAGCGTGGCCGCGAAGTCGTCTTCAGTCTCACCGGGAAAGCCGATAATGAAATCCGACGAAATGCAAATATCTGGGCGTACCGCGCGCAGTCTGCGCAGCTTCGATTTGTATTCAAGAACGGTGTGACCGCGCTTCATCAACGCGAGGATGCGGTCGGAACCGCTTTGCACCGGCAGATGCAGATGGTTGACCAGCTGCGGCACCTCGGCGTAGGCGCGAATCAAGCTCTCGGAAAATTCCACCGGATGCGAGGTGGTGAAACGGATGCGCTCGATGCCATCGATGGCGGCGACATAGTGGATGAGCAGCGCCAGATCGGCGCTGTCGCCGTCGTCCATCGCACCGCGATAGGCGTTGACGTTCTGCCCCAGCAGCGTCACCTCGCGCACACCCTGCGCGGCGAGTTGCGTGATTTCGCGCAGCACGTCGGTCAGCGGGCGGCTCATCTCCTCGCCGCGCGTGTACGGCACCACGCAGAACGTGCAGTATTTGCTGCACCCCTCCATGATGGAGACCAGCGCGGCAGGGCCATTCGCGCGCGGTGCGGGCAGGCGATCAAATTTTTCAATTTCGGGAAACGAGACATCGACTGCTGGCGTGCGCGTGCGCCATACCTGCTCAATCATCTGCGGCAGGCGGTGCAGCGTTTGCGGGCCGAACACCATATCGACATACGGCGCACGCGTCCGGATATTTTCGCCTTCCTGACTCGCCACGCAGCCGCCAACGCCTATCACCAGCTCAGGCCGCGCCAGCTTCCACTCGCGCCAGCGGCCGAGGTGCGAAAATACTTTTTCCTGTGCCTTCTCGCGGATAGAGCAGGTGTTCAGCAACAGCACGTCCGCCTCTTCCGGCGTCGAGGTCAGCACCATACCATGCGAAGCCGCGAGCACATCCGCCATCTTCGCGGAGTCGTACTCGTTCATCTGACAACCGTGAGTATGGATGTACAGCTTGCGCGTCATGCGTCGCACGGCGTGTTAATCATCATACGGGGGTGTAGCACCAATCTTGTGAATGCTGAGGTCGGCGCCGGCGAACTCCTCTTCCGCGCTGAGGCGCAGCCCGAATGTTTTCTTGAGCACGCTGTACACCACAAAACTGCCCACCAGCGCGATCGCGATGCCGCCTGCCGTGCCGATCAGCTGCGCGGTCAAACTCACACCGCCACGGCCGCCCAGCGCCTCCAGCCCGAAAATGCCTGCCGCGATGCCGCCCCACGCACCGCACAGTCCGTGCAGCGGCCACACCCCGAGCACGTCGTCGATCTTCCACTTGTTTTGCGTCAGCGTAAACGTCCAGACGAATAAAGCGCCGGCCAGCACCCCGGTCACCAGCGCACCCAGCGGGTGCATAATATCGGAGCCCGCGCACACCGCCACCAGCCCCGCCAGCGGGCCATTATGCACAAAGCCGGGATCGTTGCGGCCGATGAACAGGGCGGCCAGTATGCCGCCCACCATGGCCATCAGCGAGTTCACCGCCACCAGCCCGCTCACCGCTGCGACCGACTGGGCCGACATGACGTTAAATCCGAACCAGCCTACGGTCAGCACCCATGCACCCAGCGCCAGAAAGGGGATGCTCGACGGTGGGTGCATGAAGACCTGCCCGTCTTTGCCGTAACGCCCGCGGCGCGCACCCAGCAGCACGACTGCGACCAGCGCCATCCAGCCACCCATTGCATGCACCACTACCGAGCCGGCGAAGTCGTGGAACTTGGCGCCGAAGGTGGCGGCGAGCCAGTCCTGCACGCCGTAATGGCCGTTCCACACCATGCCCTCGTAAAACGGGTAGATCAGCGCTACGAACGCGAAAGTCGCCGCCAGTTGCGGGTTAAACTTGGCCCGCTCGGCTATGCCGCCCGAGATGATGGCCGGCACGGCTGCCGCAAACGTGAGCAGGAAGAAAAACTTCACCAGCTCATAACCGTTTTTCGCCGCCAGCTCTTCCGCGCCCTGCATGAAGTACACGCCGTAGGCCACACCGTAACCGATGAAAAAGTAGGCGATGGTGGATACCGCGAAATCGGTGATGATCTTGACCAGCGCGTTGACCTGATTCTTTTTACGCACCGTGCCCAGTTCGAGAAAGGCGAATCCGACGTGCATGGCGAGCACCATCACCGCGCCGATCAAAATAAACAACACGTCACTGCCGGACTTCAAGGTCTCCATTTACCGCCCCCATGCACTGGATAGCCCGCGCCTGCTGGATACAGACTTATAGCCTGCAATTCTACGGTGCGAGCCGTCAAAAGTCGAACCGCCGCCACGACACTGCTATTATGGACACATGCCTAAAACACCGGACATCCTGCGCGTCGAAACCTTAGCCAAAACGCGCATTTTCCATGTGGAACAAGTCGATATCCGCTTCTCCAACGGCGTTGAAGTGCAATACGAACGCCTGCACAGCACGCCGCGCGGTGCCGTGCTGGTGGTACCCATGTTAGATACCGACACCGTGCTGCTGATCCGCGAATACGCTGCAGGCGTGGAGCGCTACGAGCTCGCACTGCCCAAAGGCCGCATCGAACCGGGCGAAGACCTGCTCGCCGCCGCCGACCGCGAGCTGATGGAGGAGGTCGGCCACGGCGCACGCCGCCTGCGACACATCACATCCATGACACTCGCGCCGGGCTACCTCAACCACACCACGCACGTGGTGCTCGCGGAAGATTTGTACCCGCACAAAGAGCTGGGCGACGAGCCGGAAGAGATCGAGGTGGTGCCGTGGCGCTTGTCGCAACTCAGGGAATTGCTCGCCCACAAGGAGTGCACCGAGGCGCGCTCCATCGCCGCACTGTTTATCGTGCGCGACAAGCTGTATGCGCCGCTGTGAAGCGTGACTAAAATACCCGCCTACCAGGGCAACTCGACGCCATCGTAAGCAATAAACCGTCCCGAATCCTTGAGCGTAAAATCTTCCATCACCTTGCGCATGCCGCGCACGCTCGTCTCTGCGGTAATTTCCGCATGCTGCCCGCCCATGTCGGTCTTCACCCAGCCCGGATGCAGCACCAGCGCGCCGATCCTGCGCGCCTTGAGATCATGCGCCAGACTCACCATCACCGCATTGAGCGCAGCCTTGCTGGAGCGATATAGATAACTGCCGCCGCTGCCGTTGTCGCCCATGCTGCCCATGAGGCTGGAGACCGCGGCGATCAGACGTTTTTCACCGCGCGCGACGTTGCCCCCAAACGCCTCCGCCATTTTTGCCGTTGCCATCGTGTTGATGCGGAACTCGCGCTCCCATGCGGGATAATTGAGCGTGCCAAAATTTTCATCTTCGCCGCCGCCGTAAACACCCGCGTTGTTCAGCAGAATATCAATCGGTGTGTCACGCAATTCCTGCGCCAGCGCATCTATCTGTTTGTGATTTTCCACGTCGAGCGTATGCACGCTGATATTTTCATGCCGCGCCGCCAACTGCTGCAACTCGCGCGCCTTGTCGGGATGCCGGCAACAGGCAAGTACGCGCCAGCCATCTTTTGCATACTGGCGCGCGAACTCTAGGCCCAACCCGCGATTGGCTCCGGTAACAAGTATGGAAGACATGGCAGCCCCCCGTCAGATCAAGAGTGATGTAACGGAATTATACGCCGGACGGCCCAAACTGGTGGCCAGGGACGGAATCGAACCGCCGACACGGGGATTTTCAGTCCCCTGCTCTACCGACTGAGCTACCTGGCCTGATGCTGCGGAAAGTCGCGTATTGTACCGCGCGAGCGGCTCTGTGCGTCAAGGTAAATGGGAGGTCAGGCCAGCGCGATCTCCGGTGTATCGGCCGAGCGCGTGCCGGGAAGCGGGTGATTGTCTGCGGCGTGGTAGGTGAACACGACGGAAAACTTGGGCACTGCGGTTTCGTTGCGCCCCGCCGCGTGCAGCGTGCGGCAGTGAAAGAACAGTACGTCACCTGCATTGAGTTCTGCGGCGACTTGGGTCGAAATCAACTTCTGATTCTGCGGCAGGTCGGGGCGAAGAAACATTGCGTCGTCCAGTTGTGCTGGAGCAAAATTAATCACTTGGCTGCCGGGCAGCAATAAAAGGCAGCCGTTGTCCGTACGCTCCGGCCCCAGCGCGAGCCATACGCTCACCAGTTCCGCGCGCTCAAACGCCCAGTAGCGGATGTCCTGATGCCAGTGGGTGACGCTGCTGAAACGCGGCTGCTTGGTCATGATGCAGTTGTGATGTGCCTGCGACAGCATCACCCTGGCACCCAGCAGTTGATGCACGCGCGCGGCCACGGGCGCACCCAGCGCCCAGTCACGAAACACCGCGTGGCGCGCATACGCCTGCAGCAGCCGCCGCACCGTGTGCCCGCCCGGCGCCGTGCGCGACGGCGGCGCGCCGGGGTAATGCAGGTCGGCCTCGTATTCGAGCGGCGCGGTCTCGGCGGCGAGCGCGGCTTCGGTATCCTCACGCATGGTCTGCACCACGGCGGGCGCGGCGAGATTGCGCACGATCACGTAGCCGTCTTTCTGAAATGCATCAACTTCGCGCGCACTGAACATGCGCGGCATTTTACACCGCAAGCACTGTGGGCGCTTATGTTAAAATTGCTCAGGCGTCATCAAAGCAAGGCTACATTACTTTATGGCGTGACTCCTGAGTAAAAACCCTGTTTACTCTACCCCCACCCTGTCCCGCCCCCTAAACAGGGGGCGGGGACGTAGCGGGAAGTGTAGTCTTACTTACTGACTTATGAGTAATCATTTGACAATCTTTACGCCTGAGCGGCTGCTCGCGCAACTCACGCACCATCCCGCTCCGCGCTACTGGGTGGCCTACAGCGGCGGTCTCGATTCACACGCGCTGCTGCACGCCATGGCCGGCCTGCGTCCGCACCTGAAGGGTGCCGGGCTGCATGCCATACACATCAATCATGCACTGCAACCGCATGCGCAGCAGTGGGCTGACCACTGTGCAGAGGTGTGCGCGGCACTGCAAATCCCCTATCGCGCAGTGCAGGTCAACGCCATGCCGGCGGCAGGCGAAAGCCCGGAGGCGGCGGCACGCAGTGCGCGTTATCAGGCGCTCGCCGGCGTGATGAACAACGGCGACGCACTGCTCACTGCACACCACCGCGACGATCAGGCCGAAACCCTGCTGCTGCAACTGTTGCGCGGCTCCGGCCCGCACGGCCTTGCGGCCATGCCCGCGTGCGCCACGTTCGGCGCGGGTGTGCACCTGAGGCCGCTGCTTGAGTTCACGCGCGCGCAACTGCATCATTATGCAAGCCAACAGAACTTGGGCTGGATTGAAGACCAGAGCAATTTTGTCGTCAATTACGACCGCAATTATCTGCGTCAGGAAATCATGCCGCGCCTTGCCGTGCGCTGGCCAGCAGTCAGCGGCACGTTCGCGCGCAGCGCGCGGCATGCGGCGGACGCGGCGCATCTACTGGACGTGCTGGCGCAAGCTGATCTTGAACACGTGGCCGTGGAGCGGTGCGACACATTATCCGTTGCGCGGCTGAAGGCGCTGACTCAGCCGCGCCAGCGCAACCTGCTGCACGCCTGGTTCAAGCACCTGCATCTGCCGTTGCCCGCGGCTGTTCACATCGAACACATCCTCAGCGATGTCGTGGCGGTGGCCGACGACCGCGAGCCGTGTGTGTGCTGGCCGGGTGTGGAGGTACGCCGTTACCGCGATCTCATGTATGCGCGGGTGCCGCTGGCAACGCATGATCCCGCCGCAGTCCTGCCGTGGGACATGCAGGGCGTGTTAACGCTCCCCGGTGGCTTAGGCACGCTGAGTACAATACCTGCAACGGGCAAAGGACTTAAGGCGTCGCTGTACCGCAACCCTGAGGTAACGGTGCGCTTTCGCCACGGTGGCGAGTGCTGCCGCCCTGCGGGCCGTGGCCATACCCATGAGCTCAGAAAGCTGTTGCAGGAAGCCGCCATCCCGCCTTGGCAGCGCGACCGCATTCCGCTGATCTATGTGGGCCCTGATCTCGCCGCCGTCAGCGATTTGTGGATATGTGAACCATTCCAGGCGGCGGCGGACGAGGGCGGTCTCGTGATTGTGCAGCAGGCTTGAAATATCGAGCCTTGGATGCTCGTTCCGTTGTGAAGCGCGTGTCTTTCTGGTAACCTGCAATCCCATCTGGCGCCATTCTCTGCGCGCCGTTAACACCGGGTTTTCATGACCAAATTTATCTTCATCACCGGCGGTGTGGTGTCCTCTTTGGGCAAGGGCATCGCCTCCGCATCGCTGGGTGCCATCCTGGAGGCGCACGGGCTGAAGGTGACCCTGCTCAAGCTCGATCCGTACATCAACGTCGATCCCGGCACCATGAGCCCGTTCCAGCACGGGGAGGTGTTCGTCACCGAAGACGGCGCGGAGACCGACCTCGATCTCGGTCATTACGAGCGCTTCGTGCACACCACCATGAGCAGGCGCAACAACTTTACCACCGGCCAGATTTACGAAAATGTCATCCGCAAGGAACGGCGCGGCGAATACCTCGGCGGCACGGTGCAGGTGATTCCGCACATTACCGATGAGATCAAGCGCTGCATCCGCGAAGGCGCGGGTGACGCCGACGTCGCCATGGTGGAAATCGGCGGCACGGTGGGCGACATCGAGTCGCTGCCGTTTCTGGAGGCCATCCGTCAGATGGGCGTGGAGCTCGGTCCGGAACAGACGCTCTACGTGCATCTCACCTTGGTGCCGTATATCGCCACCGCAGGGGAGATCAAGACCAAACCCACGCAGCATTCGGTGAAGGAATTGCGCAGCATCGGTATTCAGCCGGACATCCTGCTGTGCCGTAGCGCACAGGTGCTGCCGGAGGCGGAGCGGCGCAAGATCGCGCTGTTCACCAATGTGCAGGAGAAGGCGGTGATCTCCGCCGTGGATGTCGACAACATCTACCGAATCCCGCTCCTGTTTCATGCCCAGGGCGTCGATGAAATCGTGGTGAACAAGCTACGCCTCACTGTGGACAAGGCGGACCTGTCGGCGTGGGAAAAGGTGGTGTATGCCTGCGAACATCCCACCGGCGAAGTGACCATCGCGATGGTGGGTAAGTATGTCAACCTGACCGAATCTTACAAATCGCTGTCGGAGTCGCTCACGCATGCGGGCATACACACGCTCACGCGCGTGCGCATCGTCTACGTCGATTCCGAGGAAATCGAAAAACACGGCACGGCGTCACTTGAAGGCATGGATGCGATACTGGTGCCGGGCGGTTTCGGCGCGCGCGGCATTGAAGGTAAGCTACGCGCCGTCCACTACGCGCGTACCCGGGGCATCCCGTACCTCGGCATCTGCCTTGGCATGCAGGTGGCCGTGATCGAGTTTGCCCGCAATCAGGCCGGGCTTGCCGCCGCGCACAGCACAGAATTCAATCCACAGACGCCGCATCCGGTCATCGCACTCATCACCGAGTGGCAGACGCCCGACGGCGGCGTGGAAAAACGCAGCGCCGCATCGGATCTCGGCGGCACCATGCGTCTGGGCGCGCAGCCGTGCCGTCTGGCGCCGGGGACGCTGGCGCACACCCTCTACGGCAAGGACGTGATTGTCGAACGGCATCGCCACCGCTACGAATTTAACAACAATTATCTCGATGCGCTGCAACAGAAAGGCCTCGTGATTTCGGGCCGCTCCATGGACGGCAAGCTGGTCGAGATGATTGAGATTGCTGCACACCCGTGGTTTGTGGGCTGTCAGTTTCATCCGGAATTCACCTCCACGCCGCGTGACGGTCACCCGTTGTTCAGCGGCTTTATCCAAGCGGCACGCCGGCAGCGTGCGCTGCATCCGGCGCGCGCACCGGAAACGGCCACCGCACAATGAAGCTGTGCGGTTTTGAGGTAGGACAGGCGCAACCCCTGTTTCTGATCGCCGGTCCGTGTGTGATCGAAAGCCGCGCGCTGGCAGTGGAGAGCGCGGGGCGGCTCAAGGAGATCACCGCCCGGCTCGGCATTCCCTTCATCTACAAATCTTCCTTCGACAAGGCGAACCGCTCTTCCGGCAAAAGCTTTCGCGGCCCGGGGCTGGAGCAGGGCCTGCGCATCCTGCAGGAGGTCAAACAACAACTCGGCGTGCCGGTGCTCACCGACGTGCATGAAGATACGCCGCTGGATGAAGTCGCGGCGGTGGTGGATGTGCTGCAGACGCCGGCCTTTCTGTGCCGCCAGACCAACTTCATCCAGAACGTCGCGCGCATGGGCAAGCCGGTGAACATCAAGAAGGGCCAGTTTCTCGCGCCGTGGGACATGCAAAACGTGGTGGACAAGGCACGCGAGACCGGCAATTCGCAGATACTGGTGTGCGAGCGCGGTACGTCGTTCGGCTACAATAATCTCGTCTCCGACATGCGTGCGCTTGCGGTGATGCGCGGCACAGGGTGTCCGGTGGTGTTCGATGCGACGCATTCCGTGCAGTTGCCCGGCGGGCAGGGCACGAGTTCCGGCGGGCAGCGCGAATTTGTGCCGGTGCTCGCGCGCGCCGCCGTCGCCGCAGGTGTTGCGGGCCTGTTCATGGAGACCCATCCTGTGCCTGAACAGGCACTGAGCGACGGCCCCAACGCCTGGCCGCTGGCACTGATGGAAGAATTTCTGGAAACGCTCATCGCGCTCGACCGCACGGTGAAGGCGCGTGGTTTTAGCGAAGATCAATTGTAGACAAATCAACTGTAGAAAAATATTCAGGGAAGGGGGCACGGTGGTAAAAATAAAAGACGTTCATGCGCGCGAGATCATCGACTCACGCGGTAATCCTACGGTAGAGGCAGACGTCATTCTGGAGTCCGGTGTGCGCGGCAGGGCGGCGGTGCCGTCGGGCGCCTCCACCGGTTCACGCGAGGCGATAGAGCTGCGCGACAATGACATGCGGCGTTACGGCGGCAAGGGTGTGCAGCAGGCGGTGGCGCACGTCAACAGCGATCTGCGCGCGGCGCTCGCGGGTGTGCCGGTCGACGACCAGACGCGCATCGACCGCATTATGTGTGAACTCGACGGCACGCCGAACAAGGCGCGCCTGGGGGCCAATGCCATTCTCGCCGTGTCGCTCGCCGCCGCGCATGCCGCCGCCGCTGCAGCGGGCCAGCCGCTGTACCGTTATCTCGCGCCGCGCGCCGGCGGAAGCGTCGGTGGAAAATTCCTGCTGCCGGTGCCGATGATGAACATCATCAACGGTGGCGCGCATGCGGACAACAACGTCGATCTGCAGGAGTTCATGATCCTGCCCGTGGGCCTGCCCAGTCTGCGCGAGGCGATACGCTGCGGCGCCGAGATTTTCCACGCGCTGAAAAAGGTGCTGCACGACAAGGGCCTCGGCACAACGGTGGGTGACGAGGGCGGGTTCGCGCCCAATCTGTCCTCCAACGAGGCCGCCATCCAGGTGATACTGGAAGGCATCGAGCGCGCCGGCTATACGCCGGGACAGGACGTGTTCATCGGACTGGACGCCGCCAGCTCGGAATTTTACCGCGACGGTCACTATGTGCTGGAATCCGAAAACAAGCGCCTTACCAGCGCCGAGTTTGCCGACACTCTCGGGGCGTGGATGGATAAATATCCCATCCTCTCCATCGAGGACGGCATGGCGGAGGATGACTGGGACGGCTGGGCGCTGCTCAGCCGCAAACTGGGCGGCCGCGTGCAGCTCGTCGGCGACGATTTGTTCGTGACCAATACCAAAATCTTTGCGCAGGGCATTGCGAAGAATATCGCCAACTCCATTCTCATCAAGGTGAACCAGATCGGCACGCTGAGCGAGACGCTGGCCGCGATTGAAATGGCGAAGCAGGCCCGTTATATGGCGGTGATTTCACATCGCTCCGGCGAGACCGAAGACACCACAATAGCCGATCTCGCGGTGGCGACACGCGCGGGCCAGATCAAGACCGGCTCGATGTCGCGTTCGGATCGCGTGGCGAAGTATAATCAACTCTTGCGCATCGAGGAGGAACTCGGCGCGCAGGCAGAATATGCAGGACGCGGTGCATTTTATAATCTGAAACCATGAGGGTTTTGCTCACGCCGTGAAGCTCATTGTCGCTCTGCTGATCGCGCTGGTGCTGGCGCTGCAATATCCCCTGTGGATGGGCAGCGGCAGTGTCGTCGAGGCCTGGCGGCTGAAGCAGGAACGGGATACGCAGGGCGATGAAAACCGCACGCTCAAGGAACGCAATCTGGCGCTTGAGGCCGAGGTGCGCGATCTCAAGCAGGGTCACGCGGCGATTGAGGAACGTGCGCGCAGTGAACTCGGCATGATCAAAAAAGACGAAACGTTTTATCAGGTCGTGCGCGAGTAGTCTGCGCTGATTTCTCCCGCTTGAACGCACCACGCACCAAGCATACGCCGCCGCGCTACTGGGCCGTGGTGCCCGCCGCGGGCAGCGGTAAGCGCATGGACAGCGAGCTGCCGAAGCAGTATCTTCCGCTCTGTGGCCGCACGGTGATCGAGCATACGCTGCAACGCCTGTTGAGCCATGCAAAAATTTCCGGAGTCGTGGTGGCGGTGGCGGGCGCCGATGCACACTTTGCCGCGATCAGGGCCGGGCTGCCCGATTACGGCAAACAGTTGTTGATGGCAGAGGGCGGCAGCGAGCGCTGTCACTCGGTGCTCAACGCGTTGCGTGCGCTTGAGCCCGTGGCCTCACCCACTGACTGGGTGCTGGTGCACGATGCAGTGCGCCCCTGTCTGCGCCACGCGGACATCGACCATCTCATGCGTGCCATGGACGGGCACCCGACGGGCGGTTTGTTGGGTCTCCGCTTGCATGATACGATCAAGCGCGTGGATGCAGGGGGTGGGGTGCGTGCCACAGAGAACCGTAGCGAATTATGGCGCGCCCTGACGCCGCAGATGTTTCGCCTGGGTGCGCTCAGCGCGGCGCTGGCGCAGGCCATTGCAGACCAGGCAACGGTAACGGATGAGTGTGCCGCGATGGAGCAGCTCGGCGCCGTGCCGCTCATGGTGCAGGGGGCACCCGACAACATCAAGATCACGCACCAGCAGGATGTGCCGCTCGCGGAGTTTTACCTGATTCAACAGGGGGATGAAACATGAGAATCGGTTACGGCTATGATGCGCACGCGTTTGCGGAGGGCAGAAAGCTGGTGCTGGGCGGCGTTACCATCCCCCACCCGCAGGGACTTGCGGCGCACTCCGATGGGGATGTGTTGATACACGCCATGTGCGATGCGCTGTTGGGCGCTGCGGGACTGGGTGACATCGGCCAGCACTTTCCCGACAGCGACGCGCAATACCGCGGCATCGACAGCCGTATCCTGTTGCAGGAGATTGTGCTCCTGTTGCGCGAGAACAGCCTGGGCATTTCAAATATCGACAGCACCATCGTGGCGCAGGCGCCGAAACTCGCGCCCCACATCGAGGGCATGCGCAAGGTGCTGGCCGATGATCTCGGCATGCACCTCTCGCGCGTCAACATCAAGGCCAAGACCACGGAAGGGATGGGTTACATAGGCCGTGCGGAAGGTATCGAGGCCCATGCGGTGGTGATGCTGGAGGAGCTGCAACCCGGCACGGTCAAGGACGAATAGTGAAAGAATTATACAACGCAAAGACGCCAAGACGCAGAGAGCGCAAAGGTATGAAGTCACGGACACCCGGTTTTTCTTTGCGTCTTTGCGCCTTGGCGTTTAAGGATCAATAAGCGTCGGCGTTATCCTTTTTTCAGCAGCACGTACACTGCGCCGGTGCCGCCGTCCACCGGGCGTGCGGAACAGAATGCGAGCACCTCGTCACGCTGTTGCAGCCATTGATTCACCTTGCCCTTGAGCACCGGCTGCTTGCGCCGTGAACCGTAACCCTTGCCGTGAATGATGCGCACGCAGCGCGCGTTGCTCAGGCGGCAGGCGGCGAGGAACAGGCCCAGCGCGTCACGCGCCTCCACCACCGTCAGGCCATGCAGGTCGAGTTCCGCGCCCACGCTGAACTGGCCGCGGCGCAGCTTGCGCAAGAGACCATGCTGGAGGCCCTTGCGGTGAAACAGCAGCTCTTCGCCGGTTTCAATGTCCGACGTGTCGGGACCGTCGGAGAGCATGTCGCGCAGCACCTGCTGCTCGTCCAGATATTTCTGCTGCGGATGGGGCGACGGGCGCCGCGGCACGGGTGTGATCTTGTCTTGTTGCAGAGGGACGACCCGCTTGACTGCATGACGGAACAGCTCGACATCCTCCGGTAATATTTTTGTTTTTCTGCGCATGACAAATTGGACGCCCATCTCCGTGCCTGGTTCAGATCATTCGGGGTGATACTCATAAGTCAGCAAGCAAGACTACACTTCCCGCCGCGCCCCCGTCACCTGTTCAGGGGGCGGGACAGAGCCTGCCCCCGGCTTGAGCGGGGGGTGGGGGTAGAGTAAACAGGGTTTTACTCAGGAGTCACGTCATTAACGTTGTAGCTCGGGCTGCGCGAGGTTCTTTTGGCGTGATACATGGCCATGTCGGCATGACGTAGCAAAAGCTCAGCGCGTAGCCGATAGCGGCGTCGCCTTGGGCGTGCTGTCCTTCGATGAAGAGGCCGCTGAGATGGTTGGGCAGAATGCCGCCATGGTCGTCAAATTCGGAGATGGCCGGCCGCTTGATGGCGGTTTGCAGATAGGCCCCGTGATGGAACTGGGTGCTCCAGTAGTCCAGCGGGCTGTGATGGCGTCCCAGCCATATCGTGGTTTCAGGGGTGGCCAGCCCGCCCGCTTGCAGGCGTTCGATGTCCAGCGGCTCATCGTTGGAGATAAATACCTCAGCCAACAGCCGCAGGCGGCCCTTGTCCGCCGAGTAAAACAGGTCCAGTGCGGCGTTGAATTCAATGAAGGAGCACAGGAAGCGAGGGAGCGTAGCGGACGAGTGGTGTGCGACGCCCCCCGCGTAGCCG
>JAQBXX010000004.1 GCA_027624315.1 Pseudomonadota bacterium | reverse complement strand
AAGAAAAGCAAAAATCGCATTTTTGCTTTTCGTGCTCTGATAATTCCTGGATGGAATTATTCAGAGCTTCCATAAGTAATCGCACCCGCGTCAGGGGTGTAAACTGGCGAGGAGACGGCAACAAGGTTTGCACATCCCATGAATTTCGTGACTATCGCTCAATTCGATAACATGCCGCTGGCCTACATCGCCAAGGGGCGGCTTGAGGCTGAGGGTATTCCCTGCCTTATCGCCGATGAGAATCTGGTACAGGCCGACTGGTTTTACAGTCTCGCGGTGGGTGGCATCAAGGTGCAGGTGGGCGTGGAATATGTTTCACGTGCGCGCACGGTGCTGGGGACGGATTATTCTGCGAGTCTGCCGGATAGTGGGGATGAGTTAGAGGCGTGAAGATTTGTAGCAAATATATGGGCGCTCATTTCCCATCACCCCGGCCCTCTCCCAGAGGGAAGAGCGCAGCGAAGGGTGCGGGGGAGTGGGGCGAGGGGGAGGGGAATTAAGTGGTTTTTTGCAGCCGCTTTAAAAATACTTTCATCTCTTTCGCTGCTTGCAGGTCGCCTTTCTCTTCCGCGACGCGGATGCCGGTTTCGTAGGCGCGCACGGCGTCTTCTTTGCGCCCTGCCGCGGCAAGCGCCTGTGCATAGCCCTTCCACGCTGCGGAGTAACGCGCATCCAGCGTTACCGCGCGCGCAAGATGTTCGCACGCCTTGGCGTAGTCGCCCTGCTTGAAATACGCATTGCCCAGGCTGTAACGCAACAATGCCGAGTCTTCGCCTTTCGACAAACTCTGTGCGAGCAGCGCCTCCAGGTTACCCATCAATTTATTTGCGCCAGAACGCCGGCGTAAGAACGACAAACAGTGTGAACAATTCAAGACGGCCCAGCAGCATGGCGAACGAGAGCATCCACTTCGCGGCCTGCGGCATCTCGGCAAAATTGGTGGCCGGCCCCACGGCGCCCAAACCCGGCCCGACATTGTTGATCGCCGCAGCGGTAGCGCTGAAGGCAGTAATCAAATCCACCCCCTGTGCCGCGATCGCCAACCCAATCAGGGCAAAGCTGGCAAGATACGCTGCAAAGAACGCCGACACTGCAGCCATCGTGCGCTCCGGCACTACCTTGCCGGACAGCTTGAGCGGTATCACGGCGCTGGGGTGCATCAAGCGACGGATTTCGCACAGGGTCTGCTTGAACAAAAGCACGATGCGCACTATCTTGATGCCGCCGGAGGTGGAGCCCGCCGAGCCTGAACAAAAACTGATGATGATCAGCAGCGCACCCAGCACCGGCGGCCAGGCACCGAAGTCGGCGCTTATGTAACCGGTGGTAGTCGCCATGCTAACAACCTGGAACACGGAGTAGCGCAACGACTGCCAGAAATCAGGATAGGTGTGACTCCAGGTGAGCCAGGCCGCAATCGCAACGCTCGCCGCGACGAGAATATACACAAAAACACGAAACTCGGAATCCTGCCAGTAGACGCGCACGTCGCGCCCGCGCAGCACGAGAAAATGCAACGCGAAGTTGATGCCGCCGAGCAGCATGAACAGCACCAGAATCATTTCAATGGTGGCGCTGTTGAAATACACAATGCCCGCATCGTGGGTGGAAAAGCCGCCGGTCGCCACCGCCGTGAAGCTGTGAAAAATGGCGTCGAACGGCGTCATGCCCGCGAGCCAGAGGGCGGCGGCACACAACACCACGAGGCCGACGTAGATATACCACAGCGCCTTGGCGGTTTCCTTGATGCGCGGCGTGAGTTTGCTGTCCTTCATCGGGCCCGGCGTTTCGGCCTTGTAAAGCTGCATACCGCCCACACCCAGCATGGGCAGGATGGCCACCGCCAATACCACGATGCCCATGCCGCCCAGAAACTGCAAAATCCCGCGCCACAGATTGATAGATATGGGCAACTGATCCAGCCCGACCAGCACAGTGGAGCCGGTGGTGGTCAGACCGGACATGGTTTCAAAGTAGGCGTCGGCAAATGTTGCCGTATCGTGCGCGAACATGAACGGCAGCGCACCGAACAAGGCGAGCAGCGCCCAGAACAGGCTCACGATCACAAAGCCATCGCGCAGGCGCAGCTCTTTTTTAACGGCGCGCACCGGCAGCCACAGCAGCAAACCGCTGACGAGCGTAATGCCGTACGACCACAAAAAGGCCTCTATCGTCCCGTCATAACGGAACCAGGCAAGCAGCAGCGGCGGCAGCATGGTGATGCTGAACAGCATCAGCAGCAGGCCCATGATGCGTTGAATGACGGTGAATTGCATAAAGGCAGTGGCTAGTAGCTAGTGGCTAGTAGCGAGGGACTGCTTCCCAAGCTTATTCATCAGGAATATCCATGAACAATAAATCCTCATTACTCGCAACTCGCCACTAGCTACTCGCCACTGCATTAAATAAACGTCACACCCACCTGGAACAGGCGCTCGACTTCGGAGATGCGTTTTTTGTCGACCAGAAACAGGATCACATGGTCTTCCGGCTGGATCACGGTGTCATGGTGCGCGATGATCACCTCGTCGCCGCGCACAATGGCGCCGATGGTGGTGCCGGCCGGCAGCTTGATGTCTTCGATGGAGCGGCCCGCCACCCTGGAGGAACGGCTGTCGCCATGCGCCACCGCCTCGATGGCCTCTGCCGCGCCGCGCCGCAGCGAATGCACCACAGCGACGTCACCACGCCGCACATGCGCCAGCAGGGTTCCGATCATCGCCTGCTGCGGCGAGATCGCAATATCAATGCTGCCGCTTTCCATCAAGTCCACATAGCTCGCGCGATTGATGAGCGCCATCACCTTGCGCGCGCCCATGCGCTTGGCAAGCATGGCGGAGAGGATGTTGTCCTCATCGTCGTTGGTGAGCGCGCAGAAAATGTCGATGTCCTCGATATTCTCCTGCAGCAGCAGCTCTTCGTCAGTGGCATCGCCCTCAAGCACCGTGGTGTTGTGCAGTTCCTCGGAAATGGCACGCGCACGTGTCGGATTGTGCTCAATGAGCTTGACCTGATAGTCATTCTCCAGCACGGTGGCGAGACGCTTGCCGATGTTGCCGCCGCCCGCAATCATGATGCGCTTGTAGGGCTGGTCGAGGCGGCGCAGCTCGCTCATCACGGCGCGGCAGTGCTGGGTCGCCGCGATGAAAAACACCTCGTCATCGGCCTCGATCACGGTGACGCCCTGCGGCACCACGGACTGGCCGCGCCGGTAGATCGCCACCACGCGCGTCTCCACATTCGGCATGTGCTCGCGCAGTTCGCGCAGTTCGCGCCCGACCAGGGGGCCGCCGTAGTACGCCTTGACCGCGACCAGCTGCACGCGCCCACCGGCGAAATCGAGCACTTGCAGCGCGCCGGGATATTCGATCAGGTGTTGCACATAATCGGTAACGAGCCGCTCGGGGCTGATGAGCACATCTATGGGAAACGCCTTCGGCGTGAAGAGCTGCGGATAAGAAAGATATTCCTGGGCGCGCACACGCGCGATCTTGGTGGGCGTATGAAACAGGGTATGCGCCACCTGACAGGCCACCATATTGGTTTCATCGCTGTTGGTGACGGCGAGGAGGATGTCCGCGTCCTCCGCCCCGGCGCGCTGCAATACCTCCGGATGCGAGGCATGCCCCTGCACCGTGCGCAGATCGAAGCGCACCTGAAGTTCCTGCAGGCGTTTGGCGTCACTGTCCACCACGGTGATGTCGTTGGCCTCACTCACCAGATTGGCGGCGACTGAGGAACCGACCTGGCCCGCGCCTAGAATAATAATTTTCATGTCGAGGTGCCCATTATTTTTGCTCTGGTTCTTTCAACTGCCGCACATCAATGCCGAGCGCGCGCAATTTGCGGTACAAATGCGTACGCTCCATGCCGGCCAGCGTCGCCACCTTGCCGATACTGCCGCCGGTTTTGCGCAATTGATGTTCGAAGTAGGCCTTTTCAAACTGGTCGCGCGCTTCGCGCAGCGGCAGATCAAAATCGTCTTTCGCGCTGAAGAGCGGCGGCGTTCCTGCCGGCGCGCGCGGGGCTGCGCCCAGCGCCACCTCTACCTCTTCCAGGGCAATCTCGGCGCCGCTGCCAAGAATCAGCAGGCGCTGCACCAGATTGCGCAGTTCGCGGATATTGCCCCGCCACGGGTAATTGCGCAAGCGGTTCTGCGCGGCGACGCTGAAGCTGCGGTAGGGCAGGCCCTCCTGATTGACGAACCCGTTGACGTAGTAATTCAGCAGCTCCGGCACATCCTCGCTGTGCTCGCGCAACGCAGGCACGCGCAACGGCACCACGTTGAGGTGATAGTACAAATCTTCGCGGAAGCGCCCGGCCTGCACCTCCTGCTGCAAGTCTCGATGCGTGGCGGCGACGACGCGGACGTTCACCGCCACCGGCTGCGTGCCGCCGACGCGCAGGAAGGTGCGGTTTTCCAGCGCGGACAACAGGCGCGCCTGCGTGGCGCTGTCCATGTCGCCGATCTCGTCCAGAAACAGCGTGCCGCCGCTCGCCTGCTCCAGATGGCCGAAGTGAATCTTGTCGCCCGCCTCGCTGCCGAACAGCTCGACTGCGGAATTTTCGCGCGCGATGGCGGCGACGCCCACCTCGACGAACGGCCCCGCGCGGCGCGGGCTCTGCATGTGCAGATAGCGCGCCGCTACTTCCTTGCCGCTGCCCGGCTCACCGGTGACCAGCACCCAGGTCTCATGCTGCGCGATGCGCCGCACCTGTTCGCGCAGTTGCTGCATCACCGCGCTCTTGCCGAGCGGTTCGGCGACCGGCTGCGCATGGCGGCGCAGGCCGATGTTTTCCCGGCGCAGGCGGTCGGCCTCGAGCGCACGCTCGACCGTGAGCAGCAGCTTTGCCATCGACAACGGTTTTTCGATGAAGTCGTAGGCGCCGAGGCGCGTCGCCTCCACCGCCGTCTCCACGGTGCCGTGACCGGACATCATGATGACCGGCGACGACAACACGCCGCCTTCGCCCCATTCCTTGAGCAGTGAGATGCCGTCGATGTCCGGCATCCAGATGTCGAGCAGCGTGAGATCGGGCCGCCGCGCGCGCCGCGCCTCCCGGGCCGCCGAACCGCTTTCGGCCACGCTCACCTCGTAACCTTCGTCTTGCAGGATTTCCTGCACCAGACGGCGGATGTCCGGCTCGTCATCCACCACCAGGATATACGCCGCCGTCATGCCGCGCCTTCCCGCATGAGGCCTGCATCGCCCGCCGCCACCGGCAGACGCACGATCATGCGGGTGCCGCCCTCGGGCGGGCTGTCCGCGATCAGCGTGCCGCCGTGCTCCTCCACGATCTTTTTCACGATGGCGAGCCCGAGGCCGGTCCCCTTGGGCTTGGTGGTCACGTAGGGCTCGAACAACTGCGCGCGGATCTCCTCGGGAATACCGGGCCCGCTGTCCTGCACACACAGTTCGACGGTGCGGCAGCGCGTGTCTTCCGCGCACCGCGTGCTCACGCTGATGTGCACACCGGCCATGGCCTCAAGCGAGTTCTTGATGAGATTGTGCAGCAACTGGCGCAGGCGGCCGTTATCGGCCTCGATCTGCGGCAGGCCTGCGTCGAGGTGTGTCTCGAACTGCGCGCCGCGGGTGTCGCCGCGATAGAGATCGAGCACCTCGCTCACCAGCTGATTGAGATCGAGCAGGCGCGGGTGCATCTGCGGCGTGCGCGCGTATTCGGCGAAGGCGTTCACCATCTCCTTCATCACCTCCACCTGCTGCACGATGGTGTGGGTGAGCCGGTCCAGCACTTCGGCGTCCTTCGCATCCATGGTCTTGAGATATTTGTGGCGCAGGCGCTCGGCGGAGAGCTGGATCGGCGTGAGCGGATTGCGGAATTCGTGCGCCAGACGCCGCGCCACCTCGCCCCACGCCGCGTCACGCTGCGCCTGCACCAGCGTGGTCACATCGTCGAACACCACCAGATGATCGGCGGGCGCCGTCCCTACGCCGGGCAGCGGCGTGCCGCGGCACACAAACACGCGCTGCCCCGCACCCGCCGTTGGCAGAATAATCTCCGCGCGCCACTCCGTGTCCGGCGCCTGCACGTGCTGACGCAGCGTGTCCACAAACGGTTGCAACTGCGGCTGCTCGTCGGCGAGGCGCGCCAGTGTGCCGCCGGCGCTGAGATCAACCCCCAGCAAGTGGCCTGCGGCGGCATTGGCGGTGCGCAGCATGCCCTGCCGGTCCACGGTCATAACGCCCGAGGACAGACGCTCCAGCAATGTCGCGAGATAGGCGCGCTGCGCCTCCGCCAGTTGCTGGCTGAGCTTCACATCGTCGCGCGCGAGCGCCACGCGCCGCGTCATGTCGTTGAACGACTGCACCAGAAATCCCAACTCATCGTTACCGGGCACCGGCAGGCGCGTGTCGTAATTGCCCGCCGCCACCGCGCGCGTACCTTCGGCGAGATCGCGGATCGGCGCCACCAGCCGCCGCGCGGAAAAAAACGCCGCCCACAGCGCGGCGAGCAGACTGAACGCCAGCACCAGCGAGAGCGTGAGCGTGAAGCTGTATTTCAGCGGCGTGCGCAGATAGGCGAGCTGTTTGTATTGGGCGTAGGCCGACTGCACTGTGTCGGCGAGCCTGCTCATGCGTTCGGCGACCGGAAACAGGGCCTGCAACACGCGGCCTTCAGCGGTGGGCGTGCCCGCGGGCGTTGCCACGGCGACACGCACGTGCAGCCCGCTGTCGCGCACCGGGTCCAGCCCCACGTAGTTCTTGCCCTGGCGCAATTGCAGCAGTATGGCCTCGCGTGGCAGGTCGGGCACCAGCGCCGATGCGTCGAAACTGCTGGAGGCGATGACACGGCCCTTCTGTGTGAGCAAAGTCAATTCATCGGCGCCGCTGCGTGCACGCAGGTCATTCAGCGGCACCGCCGCTTCGGCATCTGCCACGCTGGTCAGCTCCTGCGCCGCACGTTCGGTTTGTTTGAGCAGTTCGCGCATGCGCATGTCGAGCGCGGCGCGGGAAAGATCGAGCGCGTTGCCGAGCGCCTGCTCGACGCGCACATCGAACCAGCTGTCGATGCCGCGATGCAAAAAGCCGACCGAAAAATAAAACACCACGGACACCGGCGCCACGGCCAGCACGATGAACATCACCAGCAGGCGTAGCGTGAGGCGTGAGCCTGCAACGCCCGCACGGTATTGCCGCATGAGGCGCACGAGGTTGACGGCGATCAGCACCGCGAGCACCAGCAGACCGAGCGCATTGACCACCAGCAGTTGCAGGAACAGCCGCCCGAATTGCGCGGAGTTTTCCGTGATCGCGCTCATCTGATACAGCGACACGAGCAGGAGCGCGAACAGCGCGACCATGAGTGCGACGCCGGAGGCGGGGCGTTTCAGGGCTGTAATGGCCATGTGTACCACTCGCTGGTAAGGCGCCACTGCGGTGAGAAATAGGCCGGCAGCCGCAGCGGCGTCGGCAGCGCGTCGAGGTCGAGCCGTACGCGCAGCCGCACCGTATAATTTTCGCCGGCGGCGAGCAGCCGCTTGTCGAGCAGCGGCAGGTCCGTCACCCGGCCGAGCACATCAATTGCGGCCTCGGCGCTCGGCAGGTTCTGCTGCACGGCACTGTTCAGGTTTTTCACCAGATACTGTTCGGTGAGCGCGTGATAGCTCAACTGGTAACGCTGGGCGAGACTTGTCTTCTGCTCATTCCACAACCACGTGCGGTGGCGCGCCACCTCGATCTGCAACTCGATGACCAGCGGTACGCCGTTTTCGAGCGCCTCCAGCACCGACACGCTGAACTGGTAGTCGATCTGCGCATCCAGCACGTAAACCTCATCCACCAGTCGCACCGCACCGCCCTGCACGCTGAGCTTGCCAATGTCGGGGCGATTGGGCTCGGCCTGCGCTGCAGGCGCGGAGATGCCCAGCCACAGGCCGGTCACTACTGCCAGCCAGACGTGCTGCCGGCTAGAGTTTAGGGTACCTCTAAAAATGATGGATTTTGCTTCAAGACAAGGCGCAGCGCCGTCGAGCAGCGCAGCATACGAGTTAGTATGTGAGCAGCGGAGACAAGCTGCAACGCAGTATTGGAGCAAAAGACGCATTTTTAGAGGTACCCTTTGCGTAAGCGCGCATAATGAAACCCATCCATCCCGTGACTGCCGGTGAGGATAGTACCGCCTTCTGCGTCTGCGGGCAGCGCGAGCGGCTCGGCGCGCGCATTCGGCTGTCCTGCCATAAAGTCGCGCACCTGATGTTCGCCCTCCTGCGGCAGCACCGAACAGACTGCATACAGCAGCACACCGCCCGGTTTCAGCAACGGCCACAGTGCGCGCAACAAGCGCTGCTGTGCCTGTGCCGCCGCGGCGATATCCGTGGCCCGGCGCAGCCACTTGATGTCGGGGTGGCGGCGGATCACGCCGGTGCCCGAACACGGTGCATCGAGCAGGATGCGGTCAAACGGCCGGCCGTCCCACCAGGTCTGCGGCGCGCCGGCATCGCCCTCCACCAGCGTAGCAGCCAGCCCCAGACGATCGAGATTTTCCTGCACGCGCGCGAGGCGCGCAGCGGAATTGTCGAGCGCCACCAATTCTAGCAGAGCGGGCGTGGTTTCGAGGATATGGCAGGCCTTGCCGCCCGGCGCACTACAGGCATCCAGCACGCGCTCGCCGGGCTCGGCCGCAAGCAGGCCGGCAGCAAGCTGCGCGCCCTCGTCCTGCACGGACATCTCGCCTGCGGCAAAACCGGGCAGGCCTTCGACGCCCGCCGGCTTCTCCAGCGTCACGCCTTGCGGGCTATATAAGGTAGCGTGCGCGGCGATACCGGAGGCCTGCAACTGTGCCAGATACTCCGCGCGCGTGGTGCGCCGCATGTTCACGCGCAGGCACATCGGCGCACGTTCGTTATTGGCCGCGGCGATGGCCTGCCACGATGGGAGATTATGGCCGTGGGGCCACGCCTGCTTGAGCAGCTCCAGCAGCCAGGTGGGATGCGCGAGGCGCGCGCACTCGTCTGCATCCGCCGCCGCCAGCAGGCGCTCACTGTCGCGCAGATAATGGCGCAGCACCGCATTCACCACGCCCCTGGCCCAGCCCTTGTCGAGCGCGAGCGTGGCCTCCACCGTGGCGTCCACCGCGGCATGCGCGGGCAGGCGCAGATAGATCAGCTGGTACAGACCGGCGAGCAGCAGGCAATGGATGTCCTTGTCCCGCTCCTTGAACGGCGCACGCAACAGGCGCCCCAGCACGGCCTCCAGCCGCAGGTGCCAGCGCAGCACGCCGTAGCAGATCTCCTGCGCGAGGCTGCGTTCGCGCGGGGCGGAGATGTGCGCCAATTGCGGCGCGAGCACCTCGCTCAGCGATTTGCGCTGCTCCAGCACCTGCACCAGCGTGTACGCCACCACCGTCCGGGTATTGGCCGTCATTGCGCCGCTAACCAAGGATAACGTGATCAAGGAAGTGGGCGTTGAGAAAGTCGCGCGCGCTCATGGAACGTCCGCCGGGCAATTGCAGTTGCGTGATGCGCAACACACCGTCACCACAGGCGACGTCGATGCCCGCAGCGCTGGCCTCCATAACCGTACCCGGCGCTGCACTCACCGCCTGCGGCAACACCTCCGCGCCAAGTATGCGCAGCGGCTCATCGCGCCAGCGCGTGCAGGCCACCGGCCAGGGGTTAAACGCGCGCACCTTGCGCTCGAGCATCAGCGCCGCTTCGCGCCAGTCGATCGCGGCCTCGCGCTTGTCGATTTTCGGCGCATGGCACGCGAGGCGTTCGTCCTGCGCCTCGGGCTTGAGTGCGCTGCGCGCAATGTCGGGGAGCGCGGCGCACAGGGTCTCGGCGCCGAGGCGCGCGAGGCGGTCGTGCAGGCTCCCCGCCGTATCGGCAGGCTGAATCGGGCAACTCCGCCGCACCAGCATCGGGCCGGTGTCGAGACCTTTATCCATCTGCATCAGGGTGATGCCGGTTTCGCTGTCGCCGGCGAGAATGGCACGCTGGATCGGCGCCGCACCGCGCCAGCACGGCAGCAGCGAGGCGTGCACGTTGATGCAGCCGAGGCGCGGCGCGTTCAGCACCGCCTCGGGCAGGAGCAAGCCGTAGGCCGCCACCACCATGAGGTCGGCGCGCAAGGCGTGCAGTGTCTGCTGCGCCTCCGCCTCCTTCAGGCTGACGGGTTGACAGACCGGAAGCGCGGCGTGGATCGCAAGCTGTTTGACCGCACTCGCCGTGAGCTTGCGCCCGCGCCCGGCGGGGCGGTCGGGCTGCGTGTAGACGGCGCACACACGCTGCCCGTCATCGAGCAGGGCCTGCAGGATCGTCGCCGCGAATTCCGGCGTGCCGGCGAAGACAATAGAGAGCGGGGCAGTAATAGGCGGGGCGCTCACAAGGTGTGCTGCCGCACCTTCTCCATGCGCTTGCGCACGCGGGTGCGCTTCAGTTCCGAGAGATAGTCCACAAACAGCTTGCCCTCCAGGTGGTCGATCTCGTGCTGGATGCACACCGCGAGCAGGCCGTCGCTGTCGAGCTCGAACGGTTTGCCGTCACGATCCAGCGCGCGCACCGTGACGCGCTCGGCGCGCTGCACCGTCTCATACACGCCCGGCACCGAGAGGCAGCCCTCTTCCATTTCCTCCGTTCCGCTGCGGCTCACGATTTCCGGGTTGATGAGACACAACGGTGCGTTTTTTTCGAGCGAGAGATCCATCACCACCACGCGCTTTGCCACATTGACCTGCGTCGCTGCGAGACCGATACCCGGAGCGTCGTACATCGTCTCCAGCATGTCATCCACCAGTGTGCGGACGGCATCATCGACCTGGGCTACCGGCAGCGCCTTGTTGCGCAGGCGCGGGTCGGGAAAATGCAGTATATTAAGTAAGGCCATAACATCCATGCCTCAGCAGGCGGGCGGCTTGATTTGGCAAACGTCGGCGCTCAAGGTAGAGTCGAACCGCGACGATTTTGACATGACATTATAACGGATGGCAGGCGCTATCCGCCACCGACGGGCTGTTTCAGCGGGGCTGAACTAATGGGAGACTCCATGCGGATGCAAGCGAATCGTATGTTACGCGGCGCGGCGTATGTCTTCAGCGTGTGGCTTGCGCTCATTTCCATCCATGCAGCGGCGGATGATGTCGCGCTCAATGCGAATCCGCCGCAGCGCTATACGGTGGTACCGCACGACACCCTGTGGGGCGTGGCGGGCCGCTTTCTGCGCGACCCGTGGCGCTGGCACGAGGTATGGAAGGCCAACCCCGCAATCAAAAATCCGGACCTGATTTATCCGGGCGACGTGATCGTACTGCGCTATAACCACGGCACACCGGAACTGCACGTGGAGCGCGGCTCGGCCAGCGGCGAGACCCAAGCCGGCGCGCGCGGTTCTACCGTCAAACTCTCACCCGAGGTGCGCAGCAGCGGCATCGCCCGCGCCATACCCACGATACCGGTGGAAAGCATACGCCAGTTCCTCACCCAGCCGCGCGTGGTGCGCAAGGAGGAAATGACCGGCGCGCCCTACATCGTGGCGGCCGCCGACGAACATGTCATGGCCGCTGCCGGCGACAGAGTCTATGTGCGCGGCATCACGCAATCCGACATTCCGCGCTTCATGATTTATCGCCTGGGTGACGCCTACCACAACGCGTCTTCGGAAACGGCCTCCACCTCGGACGCGGACATCCTCGGCTACGAAGCCATTTACGTGGGCGACGCCAAACTGGAGCAGGCCGGCGACCCAGCCACGTTCGGCATCGTCCGCTCCAACAGCGAGGTGCGCAGCGGCGACCGCCTGCTGCCGAGCGTTGAGCAGGAACTGGAGCAGGCCTACCAGCCGCACGCCCCGGCGGCGGACGTCTCAGGCCGCATCATTGCGGTGGTCAACGGCGTATCGCGCATTGGCCAGGGCAACATCGTCGTGCTCAATATCGGCACCCAGCAGGGCATCGAAACCGGCCACATGCTTGCCGTCTATCAGACCGGCAAACAAATGAGCGACCCCTACAGCAAGACGCGCGGTGACAGCACCAAGCTGCCCGACGAACGTGTCGGCACGGTGATGGTATTCCGCACTTTCGAGCGCGTGAGCTATGCCCTGGTGATGCAGGCGAAGGGGCCGATGCACCGCTACGATATGGTGAAAAATCCTTAAATTGACTGACCGCCGCGACATCGCCTACTGGCTGGCCCTGCTGCGCGCACCGGGCATCGGGCCGGCCACCTTCCGCGATGTGCTGCACCACCTCCCCGCACCGCGCACGCTGTTTGAGGCCAGCACCGCACAGCGCGCCAAGCTGGGGCTCGCACGCGCCACGCTGGACTACCTCGCCCAGCCCGACTGGGACTCGGTGGAGCGCGACCTCGCTTGGCTGGATCAGCCGCAGCACCATGCCCTCACGCTGCACAGCCCGGACTACCCGGCGCTGTTGCGCGAGATTGCCGACCCGCCGCCGGTGCTGTTCGTACACGGCGATCCGGCGCTGCTGGCGCACCCCCAGCTCGCCATCGTCGGCAGCCGCAACCCCACCGCCGGCGGGGCCGAAACCGCTCACGCCTTTGCCCGCCACCTCGCCCAGGCCGGGCTGGTCATCACCAGCGGGCTCGCGCTCGGCATCGACGCCGCCAGCCACCGTGGCGCACTCGAAAGCGGCGGCTTCACCGTCGCTGTCGCGGGCACCGGGCTCGACCGCGTCTACCCCGCACGCCATCGCGCACTGGCGCATGAAATCGCGGAACACGGCGCACTGGTCTCCGAACTGCCGCTGGGCACGCCGCCGCTGCCCGATCACTTCCCGCGCCGTAACCGCATCATCAGCGGCCTCAGCCTCGGCACGCTGGTCGTGGAGGCAGCGGCCAGCAGCGGCTCGCTCATCACCGCGCGGCTCGCCACCGAACAGGGGCGCGAGGTGTTCGCCATCCCCGGCTCGATCCACAACCCGCTCGCGCGCGGCTGTCACGCCCTGCTGCGGCAAGGCGCCAAACTGGTCGAAACGGCGCAGGACGTCATGGAAGAGCTGGGCCCGCTGGCCGGGGCATCCGCCGCGCTGGCGGCGGGCAAATCTGGCGTTGCGGCTGCGGCAGGGAACGAACCAGTGCATCTCACGGTCGAACAAAAAGTCTTGCTCGACTGCCTAAGCTTCGAGCCCGCAGCGGTCGATACACTAATCAGGCGCAGCGGGTTGACGCCGGAGGTGGTTTCCTCCATTCTCTTGACCTTGGAGCTGCAGGGGTACGTGACATCGTCCGCGGGTGGGCGCTACATCCGGGTTGGCATGAAGGAGATGACATGAAGGAAAACGTACTGGATGTGCTGATGTATCTCTTCGAAAGCTATATGGACGAGGAAGTCGACGTCAATCCGGACCAGGAATCACTCAAGCTCGAGCTGATGGAGGCCGGTTTCCCGCACACCGAGATCGACAAGGCCCTCGACTGGCTCGAAGGGCTGGCGTTGCTGCAGGATCAGCCCGTGCCGTATGCCACACAGGTCAATCCGTCGCTGCGCATCTTCACCGACCAGGAGATCGCCAAACTCGACGTGGCGGGTTGCGGCTACCTGCAATTCCTGCAGCACAGCGGCGTGCTCGATCCGATTGCGCGCGAGCTCGTCATCGATCGCGTCATGGCCCTGGGCGCGGAAGAGATCAGCCTGGAAGAATTGAAATGGGTCGTGCTCATGGTGCTGTTCAACCGCCCCGGCCAGGAAGCGGCGTTTGCGTGGATGAAGAACATCGTGTTCGACGAAACGGCGGGGAATCTGCATTAAAGACAGTAGCTAGTAGCGAGTGGCTAGCAACGCAAAACTTACGAATAAACATGTGTAGATATTTTATCAATTATGGAAATTAAGCAGCACTTAAAGTTGCTTCAAAAACTTTTAAGCCCGCGTCCAGCGGGCTTTGCTTTAATAAAGGCGGTGACGAGGTATCCATTCCTTTTCTCGCCACTAGCTACTCGCCACTAGCCACTGTATTGATATGAAACATCTCATCGTCGTTGAGTCGCCGGCCAAGGCCAAGACCATCAAGAAGTACCTCGGCAAGGACTTCGAGGTGCTGGCCTCGTACGGTCACGTGCGCGACCTGCTGCCCAAGGAGGGCGCAGTGGACACGGCGCACGGCTTCGCCATGAAGTATCAGCTCATCGAGAAAAACGAAAAACACGTGGACGCCATCGCCAAGGCGATGAAGAAGGCCGACACGCTCTACCTCGCCACCGACCCTGACCGCGAGGGCGAGGCCATCTCCTGGCACCTGTACGAAATTCTCAAGGAACGCAAAGCGCTCAAGGGCAAGCTGGTGCAGCGCGTGGTGTTCCACGAAATTACCAACCGCGCGGTAAACGAGGCGGTGCAGCACCCGCGCGAGCTGTCGATGGAGCTCATCAACGCACAGCAGGCGCGGCGCGCACTCGATTATCTGGTGGGCTTCAATCTCTCGCCGCTGTTGTGGACCAAAATCCGGCGCGGACTCTCCGCCGGCCGCGTGCAGAGCCCGGCGCTGCGCATGATCGTGGAGCGCGAGGAAGAAATCGAAAAATTCGTGGCGCGCGAATACTGGAGCATCGAGGCCGATCTCGCCAAAGACAAGCATGCCTTCAGCGCCAGACTCAACGTGTATCAGGGCAATAAGCAGGAACAGTTCAGCATCACCGACACCGCTGCCGCGCATGCGGCGCAGAAGGCGCTGGAAAAAGCGGCCGCAGGCAAACTCACCGTGGTCAAGGTGGAAAAGAAAAGCCGAAAACTCAATCCCGCCGCGCCGTTCACCACCTCCACGCTGCAACAGGAAGCGGCGCGCAAGCTCGGCTTCGGCGCGCAACGCACCATGCGCACCGCGCAACAACTCTACGAAGGCATGGACACCGGTGAAGGCGCGGTCGGCCTCATCAGTTACATGCGTACCGATTCGGTGAATCTTGCGCAGGAGGCCATTGCCGAAATCCGCGCCTTCATCGCGCAGCGTTACGGCGAACACAACCTGCCCAAACAGCCGCAGGTGTACAAGACACGCGCGAAAAACGCGCAGGAGGCGCACGAGGCCATCCGCCCGACCTCGGTCGAGCGCACGCCGGAAGCCATCAAGGCCCACCTTTCCCCCGACCAGATCAAGCTCTATCAACTGATCTGGAAACGCACCGTCGCCTGCCAGATGATACACGCCACCATCGACACGGTAGGCGTCGATCTCGCGGCAGGCGACGTACAGGGACGTACTAGTGTCGCGGGAGGCAGGACGCCGGGAGCGACCGCAGAGACCCACCTGTTCCGCGCCAACGGCTCCACGGTCGTCGACCCCGGCTTCATGGCGGTGTACCAGGAAGGCAGCGACGACACCAAAGCGGAAGACGACGAGCGCATACTGCCGCCGCTCAAGGAAGGCGAAACCGTCACGCTGCTCGCCATCCGCAGCGAACAGCACTTCACCGAGCCGCCGCCGCGTTACACCGAGGCGAGTCTGGTCAAAACCCTGGAAGAGTACGGCATCGGCCGCCCCTCCACCTACGCGAACATCATCTCCACGCTGGTCGCGCGCGAGTATGTCACGCTCGAAAAACACCGCTTCACCCCCACCGATGTCGGGAGCGTGGTGAGCAGATTCCTCACCCAGCACTTCACCCAATACGTCGATTACGACTTTACCGCCAAGCTTGAGGACGAGCTCGACGCCATCGCGCGCGGTGAAAAGGAATGGGCGCCGGTAATGGAGAAATTCTGGAAACCGTTCCACAAACAGGTCACCACCAAAGACGAAACCGTGCTGCGCAAGGACGTCACGCAGGAGGCCATGGACGAGGCCTGCCCCAAGTGCAGCAAACCGCTCTCCATCCGCCTGGGCCGGCGCGGGAAGTTCATCGGCTGCACCGCCTATCCCGACTGCGACTACACGCGCAACCTCGACGATGCCCCTGACGCCGTGCCGGAAGTGGTGGAAGGCCGCAACTGCCCGGAGTGCCAGAGCCAGCTCATCATCAAGCGCGGCCGCTACGGCAAGTTCATCGGCTGCAGCAATTATCCCAACTGCAAGCACATCGAGCCGCTGGAAAAACCCGCTGACACCGGCGTCGAATGCCCGCTGTGTCACGCGGGGAATCTGTTAAAACGCAAATCGCGCTACGGCAAGATTTTTTATTCCTGCGCGACGTACCCAAAATGCACCTACGCGGTGTGGAACGAGCCCATCGTCGAACCCTGCCCCAAGTGCCAGTGGCCCCTCCTCACCATCAAAACCACCAAGCGCCGCGGCACGGAAAAGGTGTGCCCGCAGAAAGAATGCGGCTACGCCGAACCGTATGAGATGCCGGAACAGCCTGCTGAAGCAAGTTGATGCGTTTACCCCTGATATCCCCTCGCCCCGCTTGCGGGGAGAGGGTTAGGGAGAGGGACGGTTGGCCGGCGACAACGCTTTATCCACCGCCGCGCGCGTCAAGTGCGGCGCAAATAATTCGATGAAGGCGTACAAATAACCGCGCAGAAACATGCCGCGCCGCACGGCGATATAGGTGGTGCTGGTGGCAAATAAATGCGCGGCGTCCACCATGCGTAAATTCTTGTCGCGCACGGGTTCAAACGCCATCTTGGCAAGCAGGCCGACGCCCAGCCCCAGCTCGACATAGGTCTTGATGACATCCGAGTCGAGCGCGGTGAGCACGATGTTGGGCTTGAGGCCCTTGGCCTCGAACGCCTGATTGATGAGCGAGCGGCCGGCGAAGGCGAAGTCGTAGGTGATGATGGGATAGCGCGCCAGCGCCTTCAGCGTGAGCGGTTTCTCCTTCAGCACCGGGTGCCCGGGCGGCGCCACCACGCAGCGGTTCCATTGATAGCACGGCAGCACCACCAGCCCCTGATGCTGGGCCAGTGCCTCGGTGGCAATCCCGACATCCGCTTCGCCCTGCTCCACCATGGCGGCGATCTGCGTCGGATTGCCTTGATGGATGTGCAGGTTGACCTGCGGATAGCGTTGCGTGAATTTCTTGATCGTCCTGGGCAGCATGTAACGCGCCTGGGTGTGCGTGGTGGCAATCGACAGGCTGCCGGCGATCTCGTTGGTGAACTCGCTGCCGACCTGCTTGATATTCTGCACATCACGCAGCACCTCCCTGGCCTGCGCGATGATGGCGCGCCCCGGCGGGGTAATGCCCGTCAGCCGCTTGCCGCTGCGCTCGAAGATGAGTACGCCCAGCTCATCTTCCAGCAGGTGTATCTGCTTACTGACGCCGGGCTGCGAGGTGTGCAGGCTGTGCGCGGCGAGCGATATGCTGAGGCCCTGGCGCTCGACCTCGCAGATATAACGCAGTTGCTGGAGATTCATAACCTCATTATGCCATTACATTATATGCAAATAGAATAATATTATTAGAAAGGAATATACGAAAGTGCTACAGTGCGCGCCTTGGACTGATATGGCATACACCGGTCACGCGCGTTGGCCAGACTGGAATACCCTGGAATTTCATGGACTTAATCGCCTACATACTCTCCGGCCTGCTGGTCGGCACCTTGGTCGGGCTCACCGGCGTCGGTGGCGGTTCGCTCATGACGCCGCTGCTGATACTGTTTGGCATCCCGCCGGTGAAAGCGGTCGGCACCGATCTGCTGTTCGCCTCTATTACCAAGGCCGGTGGCGTGTGGGTACACGGGCGGCGCGGTACTATTGACTGGAAGATCGTTGGCCTGCTGGCGGCGGGCAGCCTGCCGGCATCCTTGCTCACCTTGCTGTTCCTGCACTATGTGGGAGAGCAGGGCTGGAAACTGGATGCGCTGCTCATACCCCTCATCGGCGTGGCCGTGATCTTGACCGCGCTCGCGCTGGTCTTCAAAACCCAGTTGCAGCGTCACGTCTGGTTCAAGCACGGCCTGCAGGGTCGCAAGCTGACGATCGCCGCAGTGACGACCGGCGTCGTACTGGGTACACTCGTCACGCTCACCTCGATCGGCGCGGGCGCCATCGGCGTGGTGGTGCTGTTCCTGCTCTACCCGCTGCTGCCGACGGTGCGCATCGTAGGCAGCGACATCGCGCACGCCGTGCCGCTCACCCTGGTGGCGGGCCTCGGCCATATGCAAATGGGTAATGTGGACTTCATACTGCTCGGCAGTCTGCTGTTCGGCTCCTTGCCCGGCATTTATATCGGCAGCCACATGAGCGTGAAAATTCCGGAGACGATCCTGCGCGGAGCGCTGGCGAGCATGCTGATGCTGATCGGCATCAAATTTATTGCACACTGATGCAACATTATTGAAGGAGTTTAAGTACCGTGAACAAGACAGATACTCTGGTCAAGCACGACGAGATCGTGCGCTACGAACAATCGGTACAGGCCTACCTCGGTCTGCAACTGGACGCCGACCGCTTCATGTCCGCGCGTCTGCAGCAGGGCGTGTACGGCCAGCGCCAGGACGGCGTAAACATGATGCGCGTCAAGATTCCCGGCGGAAAGTTATTGCCGGAGCAACTGACCGCCCTCGCCGACGTGCTGGAGCGCTATGTCGATCATCCCGTGGTGCACATCACCACGCGCCAGGATTTCCAGATTCATTACGTGCCGCTCGCGCACACCCCTGCGGCTATGAGCCGCCTGGCCGAGGCCGGCCTCACCACGCGCGAGGCGTGCGGCAACACGGTGCGCAACATCACCGCCTGCCCGCTCTCCGGCGTATGCCCGCGCGAACATCTCGACATCATCCCGGTGATGGACGGCGCGGTCGCACATTTCCTGCGTCATCCGCTCACCCAGCACCTGCCGCGCAAATTCAAGATCAGCTTCTCCGGCTGCGAGCACGATTGCGCGCAAGGCATGATGCATGACCTGGGCGTGATCGCGGCGAAGAAGGATGGGCGCTATGGTTACAAGATTGTGGCCGGCGGCGGCCTGGGCCACAAGCCGCGCGAGGCGATCACGGTCGAGGAATTCATCGAAGAGCAGGATTTGCTGCCCAGTATGGAGGCCATCGTCTCGCTGCATCACCGCTATTCGGATCGAGTGAAGCGCGCCAAGGCGCGCATCAAATTCCTGGTCGACCGCTTCGGCGCCGAAGGTTTCGTGGAAAAATACAAGGAAGAATACGCGCGCACCAAGGCAGCGTTTGCGGGCCGCGACTACCCCAAGGGTGACTGGGTGGATAACACGCCGGGAGAGGCCTGTGGCATAGGCGCACCGCGCACCGTATTCGCGCAGAAGCAGCCGGGGCTGTCCGTGTTTCCGATCAGCGTACCCATCGGCGACATCACCGGTCCTCAGTTGCGCGGCATCGCGCAACTGATGCAGGACGAGGGGCTCACCGACATCCGCACCACGCAGGATCAAAACCTGATGCTGATGAACGTGCCCAATGCGCGCATCGACGCGATACGCAGCGCGCTCGCGCCGCTCGGCCTCGGCACACCCAAAACCGGCGATGACGTCGTCGCCTGCCCCGGCACCTCCACCTGCCGCCTCGGCATCACGTCATCGAAGATCATCGGCCCGAAACTGAGCGGCGGCAGCGCCGATCTGCGCATCCGCGCCAGCGGCTGCCACAACGGCTGCGCGCAACCGGAGACCGGCGACATCGGCATCTACGGTGAAGGCAAGCGCATGCACGGCAAGCTGATACCGCATTATCAGATGTATTTCGGCGGTGACGGACGCGCGAGTGGCGGCTTGGCGCTCAAAGGCCCCTCCGTGCCGTCAGCGCGCATCGAAACGGCGGTGACGCGCGTGCAGGAAACCTTTTTGCAGGAGCGCGGCGACGGCGAGACCTTCTTCCAGTGGACGCGCCGCCGCGGCAAGGAATCGTTCACCGAATTACTCGCCGACCTCACCACTGTCACCGCGGAGCAACTGCCGCTGGTGCTGAACGACCACGGCGAAGCCTCCGGCTTCAAGGTGCTGCAACTGGGCGGCGGCGAATGCGCGGGCGCAGCGCAGGAGCTGGTCGCGTCACAATTCTCCGAAGCGGCCTACGAGCGCGACTGCCGCAACGCCTTTGCCTCACAGCACAAATACGGCGAGGCGCTGGAATGCGCCGAGGCGATTCTGCGTCTGATCGGCCAGTCGCTGCTGTTCATCTCCGGGCAGAAAAAGCTGGACGACGTGGCGGAGATTGCCCGCGTGCTGCCCGGCCTGCGCCCGGAAAACGCCGCGCTCGCGCAACGTCTCGCGGCGCTCACGCAGGGTATCGATGCACTCAAGGCAAACAACCATGACGAAGCGGCGTTCACCCGCCTGATGGCGGAGCTGGACGACTGGACCCGCGCCAGCGCCGCAGTGTGCCAGGCGGCAGACAGCCAGCTTGATCTCACCGCCTCGCTGCCCCGCCGGGTGCCCGCGATCAAGGCGCAGCACCCCGTCGTGCTCGTCGATCTCTCCAGCTACGGCTGCCCGGTACATTACATGAAGGCTCGGATCGAGATCGGCAAGCTCGCCTCGGGCGAGGAGATCGACTTCCTGCTGGAAGAGGGCGAGCCCGCGCATCAGGTCACGGAGAGCCTTACCAAGGACGGGCACCGCATCCTGTCCTCGGAGGGGCAAGGCGCCCACACGCGTGTGCGCGTGCAGAAAAAGCATGAGGCCACCGCCGGACAGCCTGCCTGAATCCATGATACTCGACGATAAAATCACGCAGGCCGCGAATCTGCTCAAGACCATCGCGTCAGACTACGCGCCCGCGACCTTCGCCAGCAGCCTGGGCGCGGAAGACATGGTGCTGACCGATCTGATCTGCAAGCACGCGCCGGGCATCGGCCTGTTCACGCTCGACACCGGGCGCCTGCCGGAAGAGACTTATCAACTGATACAGCGCGTGCGCGAGCGCTACGGCCTGCCGCTGCGCGTGCATTTCCCGCAGCATGAGGCGGTGGAGGAATTTGTCAGCAGCCACGGTCCCAACGCATTTTATGAGAGCGTGGCGCTGCGCAAACACTGCTGCTACATCCGCAAGATCGAGCCGCTGCGGCGCGCACTCGCGGGCCACAAGGCGTGGGTCACCGGCCTGCGCCGCGCGCAAGCGGCCACGCGCAAGGACGCGCAGGTGCAGGAGCGGGACGCAGACAACCGCATGCAGAAGTTCAGCCCGCTGATCGAGTGGACGGAGCAGGAGGTGTGGGACTACATCCGCCGCTTCGATGTGCCGTATAATACGCTGCACGACAAGGGTTATCCCAGCATCGGCTGCGCGCCATGCACACGCGCCATCACCGCGGGCGAAGACGTCCGCGCCGGGCGCTGGTGGTGGGAACATGAAGACCTCAAGGAATGTGGCTTGCACCCCAAGAAATCTGCGGGAAACACACCCTGATGTCACCACCCTTACTCCCTGAGCGCGTGCTCAGTGCAGGTCGGATTATGCCTGCCCGCTTGAGCCATCTCGATGTACTGGAGAGCGAAGCGCTCCATATCATGCGCGAAGTGGCGGCGGAATGTAAAAATCCGGTGTTACTATTTTCCGGCGGCAAGGACTCCATCGTCATGCTGCGCCTCGCGGAAAAGGCATTCCGCCCCGGGCGCTTCCCGTTTCCGCTAATGCACATCGACACCGAGCACAACTTTCCGGAAGTGATCGCATTCCGCGACAAGCGCGCCGCCGAACTCGGCGAGCGGCTCATCGTGCGCTCGGTGCAGGATTCCATCGACCGTGGCCGCATCAAGCTCCGCCACGAAAATGAAAGCCGCAATGTGATGCAGACTGTGACGCTGCTCGACGCCATTCAGGAATTCGGCTTCGACGCCTGCTTCGGCGGCGCACGCCGTGACGAGGAAAAGGCGCGCGCGAAGGAGCGTATCTTTTCGTTCCGCGACGAGTTCGGCCAGTGGGATCCGAAAAACCAGCGCCCCGAACTGTGGGATTTGTACAACACGCGCGTGCATCCGGGCGAACACATGCGCGTGTTTCCGCTCAGCAACTGGACCGAGATGGACATCTGGCAGCACATCGCGCGCGAGAAACTCGCGGTGCCCTCCATTTACTACGCGCACCGGCGTGACGTGGTGTGGCGTGGCGGCTGGCTGCCGGTATCGCACCTGGTGCAGCCCAGGGAAGGCGAGGAAGTAAAAAATATCATGGTGCGCTTCCGCACCGTGGGCGACATGAGCTGTACCTGCCCGGTGGAATCAGACGCCGCCACAGCGGAAGCCATCATCCTCGAAACCGCCGGCTCGCGCATCACCGAGCGCGGCGCCACGCGCATGGACGACAGGACTTCAGAGGCCTCCATGGAGCTGCGCAAGCGCGAGGGGTATTTCTGATGCTGGAGTCTAACGCCAGGATGTTTAACTGCTCAACGCGAAGACGCAAAGATTTATTTTCTGTTCCTGCTTTGCGTCTTGGCGGCTTGGCGTTGAGTTTTTATCGGTATTTATGCTAATGGATCTATTACGCTTCACCACCGCAGGCAGCGTGGACGACGGCAAGAGCACGCTCATCGGGCGCCTGCTCTATGACGCCAAGTCCATCTTCGAAGACCAGTTGCAGGCCATGGAGCGCAGCACCGAGCGGCGCGGCGGCACCGGCGTCGATCTGTCACTGCTCACCGATGGTCTGCAGGCCGAGCGTGAGCAAGGCATCACGATTGACGTCGCCTACCGTTATTTCGCCACTCCCAGGCGCAAGTTCATCATCGCCGACACCCCGGGCCATGAACAGTACACGCGCAACATGGTCACCGGCGCCTCTACTGCGAATCTCGCCATTGTGCTGATCGACGCGCGCAAGGGCGTGCTCACGCAGTCGCGCCGTCATGCCTACATTGCACAACTGCTCGGCATTCCACACCTGATCGCCGCCATCAACAAAATGGATCTGGTCGATTATTCAGAGGCGATATATCACACCATAAAAACCGAATTCAGCGCGTTCTGCACCCAACTCGGCGCGCGCGATGTAAGCTTCATACCGATTTCGGCGCTGCACGGCGATAACGTGGTGGACAGAAGTGCGCACATGCCATGGTACACAGGTGACACCCTGCTCAACACGCTGGAGGGCATCCACATCCAGCACGACATCAACCTGCGCGACTTCCGTTTTCCGGTGCAGCTCGTGTGCAGCCCGCAGATATCGGGCCGGCCGGACTTTCGCGGCTACATGGGGCGCATCGAGTCCGGTTCTGTCCGCGCGGGCGATGAGATTGTCGTGCTGCCTTCGGGCCATCGCTCGCGCATCAAGCACATCGTCACTTACGACGGCAATATCACCGAGGCGTGCGCGCCGCAGTCGGTTACGCTTACGCTGGAAGACCACATCGACATCTCGCGCGGCGACATGATTGTTCACCCGGAAAACCCCCCGCGCAGCGCGCACGAATTTCATGCCATGCTGTGCTGGATGAGCGAGCAGCCCTTGCAGCCGCGCGGCAAATATCTCATCAAGCACACCACGCATACGGCGAAGGCCGTCGTGCAGGAGATCGAACACAAGGTGGACATCAACACGCTCGCCACAGGCGAGGCGAGCGAGCTGAAGATGAATGAAATTGGCCGCGTGCTGATCAAGGTGCAACGGCCCTTGGTGTGTGATGTCTATCGCAATAACCGCGCCAGCGGCGCCTTCATCGTCATCGACGAACACACCAACAACACCGTCGCGGCGGGGATGATAGCAGCGGTTTAATTATGTGTAGCGGCGTAGGTCGGATCAAGCGCAGCGGATCCGACGTTTGGTGTGTCGGTTCCGACTTCGGATTGAACAGACCTACGATGCTATTTAGCTAGACCCTGATCCTTCTTGGGCACTGATCCTTCTTTGCATGGCTATCGGGGGGGTCGCCTGGGAGTGATATCAGAGCCGCCTGAACTCATCAATCGACAGCCCTGCCTGCTTTAGAATTTTACGGAATGTGCCTTCCGGGACATCACCCGGATGCATCGCGACATAAGTCTGCCTACCATCAAGGTGTCGAAGAATTTTGTGTGAGCCGGATTGTCGCTTCACCTCAAACCCGGCGCGCATCAGCTTGGTCGTTATCTCACGCGCTGAGAACGGCATCGTTAATTTCTATCTGTGAAAAAAACGCCTCTTGCTCAACAGGAACAGCCTCTCCATTTGCGCGCTTCTCATCAACCCACAGCTGCAACAAATCCAATGCCGCTGCTTTAGCGCCATCAATGCCCTTGCCGTGCGTTGTCAAGTCAAGCACAGGTATATGGGCGTAATAATATCCTTCAGGCAGGGAAGGGTCGTTAATCCTTTCGTATAAAATGGAATAGAGCATAGCCACCTCCGCCATTAGCCATAAGTGCGGTGTACATGATACCAAATTTCAGGCGCACATAAAAAACGGGCGCCCGAAGGCGCCCGTCGAAACAACTTTAATATTTATTAACTGCTTAGAAGCTGTGGCCTATACCCACTTCTAACCCGTTATCCATCTCCGTTGACGCCAGGTTGTCGCCATCGGCGTACACAGCGTACAGACCGGTGCGCTTGGACAACGCATGATCCAGACCCACCGCCCAGATGCTTACATCAGCCGCGCCAGAATCGTTGCTGGCAAACTGGATTTTCGCGGTGTTGGCGCCGAATTTATGCGCCAAGCCCACGGAGTAGGCGCTTATGGCTGTACCATCCTGCACCTTGGTGCGTTCAGCGACGACGTTGATCTTGGTGTCGCCGAAGCCGTAGCCGACGCCGAACTTGTTGCCTGTTTCATTGGCCGTAGCGTCATCATCGGCATAGGCATAGGTCATATACAGCGGGCCGTTGCTGTAATTAAACTGTGCACCGCGCTTCTGTGCGCCGTTATTCGTGTTATTTTCAGAGCCTATCTGCACGTGGCCGCTGAAGCCGTTCATGTTGGGCAGGAACCAGATCACAGCATCGCCGATGCCGGAGTGGAAGCTGCCTTGGCCGTTGGTGACGGAGCCACGGGCGTCGCCGATGGTGTCGCCGAACAGTTCCAGACCGCCGGTGGCCGTCTTGTAGGGCTGGCCATGGGCGCCGAGGGCTATGGTGCCGAAGTTACCGGCCAGACCCACGAAGGCGTCCTTGTTATTACCAAACAGCAGCGAGGAAGCTGGTGGCTGATCCGCGTTTCCAGTGACATTGAGCCAGCTCTTCAGCACGAACACGGCCTTCAGGCCGTTGCCGATGTTCTCAGAGCCGGAAATGGACAGATCTGAACCGCCCGCATCGACATCGGAGGCTCTCGTGTCGTCATTATTCTTTATCGAGGTGACGGCTGCACCCACGTTGCCGCTGATGGTGACGCTACCTTCGTCGGCCATCGCGAACGGGGCTGCCATCGCGCTTGCAATGGCTACTGCAAGAATTTTCTTGTTCATTCATTATCTCCTTATCGAAAAGATCGAAAGTTGTGTTACAGGTGTCGATTGACGTCAATTGACATGCGAAACGTATCACGCCTTTAGCGGCCCTGCAACACTTTTTATTAAAAAAACTACAGTTCTTGCGTCGGTGTTGCTAAAAAGCAACACACCGGGCAATTGTAGGTCAGGCTGCGTAAGCTGCCTGACAGGATGCGCGGCTTCGCAGCTCCGTCACGTAGCTTACGCAACGTGACCTAAGGAAGCTCTGAATAAGTCCATCCTGGACTTCTCAGAGCACGAAAAGCAAAAACGTGGCCATAAGATTATTTATGGTGCTTTTCTTCATTTTTCAAACACTTCCGTGTTTGAAAAATGGCGGTGCATCCCTGCACCGCAGGAACCTCTGATTAAATCAGAGGTTCCCTAAGTTTGCTCGGCAACCATCCCCAGGGCTTGACCGAGTGACATGAGGCTCAAGAAGCTCATTTCCCCGCCAAGGGTACACCGCAGTGGCGCGCGGCCAGACGCAGCTTTTGGTCGCGGGTAGCGAGCGGTAGCCCTTCGCGCAGGGCTAGATCAAGATAAGCGGCATCGTAGCTGGAAAGTTTATGCTCGCGCGCGAGGCTCAACAGGGTGCCAAAAATCTGGTTCGGCCCAACTGCGTCAACCGTTACCCGCAAGCCTTTGAGCTTGCCTATAAACCAGCGTGTTTTCGCCTCGGTAAGCCGCCCTCTTCGCTCTCCCATCAATAGCGTATTGGCAACCTCTAAAGGCCAGATGGATGGCGCCAGTGCCTGGCCTTGCTCAAGCAGAGTAAGTATGCCATCAGCGTAGGCATCATTTTCATCATCAAACGCCCACGCCATGGTAACCGAACAATCCAGAACCAGCTTCGGCATCAAGCCCGCCCTTCTTCAATCATTTTACGCAGCGAAAGGCCCCTCAGTTTGTTACCTTTGCGAAAGGCCCGGATTTCCTCAATCACCTTTTTAACGTCGGGCTTTTCCTCCGTTTCAACCGGCACCAGCCTGGCGACGGGCGCTCCGTGCCGGGTTATGGTAATCTTTTCCCCCTGTTCGACTTTATCCAGCAGGCGGGACAAATGGGTTTTTGCTTCAAAGGCGCCGACGGTTTTCATGACACACCCCTCCATTCAGTCTGGTTTGCAGACTAGTTTATCTAGTTTATAATGATCTGACATGTTGTCAAGCTGATGAGGCCATCCTGAACACCCCCGGACGCAACGACCCCTGCCCGTGCGGCAGCGGCCTGAAATACAAAAAATGCCACGGCGCTGCCACACCGGCAGCCTCTGCGCCCACCACCGCGACCACCGCCATCCGCCCCTGCGGCGACTGCTCGCTGTGCTGCGACGGCTGGCTGAAGACGCGCGTGCTGGGGAATGACATCTCCCTCGGCCATCCCTGCCCGTACAGCGACGGCCATCGCTGCACCATTCATGAAAAGCGCCCGGAAGACCCGTGCCGCGTCTTCTTCTGCGGCTGGGCCGAGGCGGGCAGCCATTTGCCGGAGTGGATGAAGCCCGAGCAGTGCAGCGTGATCGTGCTCACCGGCCGCTCGATCTGGCGCGGCAAACCGGTGGATGTGCTGGTGTCCGCCGGACGCGACCCGGACCAGCGCATGCTGGACTGGTATGAGGCCTATTCCATCAAGCACGTCCGCCCGTTTATCTACTCGTCGGGGGGGCAGTGGTTCGGCTTCGGGCCGCCGGCGTTTCAGCAGGAGATCGCGGCGCGCGCGGCGCGGGGTGAGGCGTTGTGGACTTGAAAGACAGTGGCGAGTAGCGAGTAGCGAGTGGCGAGGTTGGTTGTTCCTAGCTACTAGCCACTCGCCACTAGCCACTGTAGTTGTATGGCTGGGGGACGAGGATTCGAACCTCGGTTAACGGAGTCAGAGTCCGTAGTCCTACCGCTAGACGATCCCCCAATAAAAACAGTAGCGAGTAGCTAGGGACTATCCGCTTTTTGGTAGTATTTAATCAGCCCTTGCAGCATTTTCGATAACTCTGCTGCTTCTTGGGCTAAGGCCAGACCCACTGCCTTTTCTATAAATTCCGCCGCTATACCGATGTTAAGCTGTGTCCAAAGCTCGCCACAAGAGCCTTTGGCTATTCTCAGGAAGCGGATGCGTTCCTTTCGGAAATCACGTTCATAACCTTCAGCAATGTTGGAGGGTATTGATAAAGCGGCGCGGCTTATTTGATCTTTGAATCCGTAATGGGTGCACTTATCAAAGTTCTTGTAGATATCAACACAGAGGCGACTGCTGCGCTTCCATACCTCCAGCCTCTCAAGCGCCTCCATGTCGTTGCTAGCAACTAGCTACTAGCAACTCGCTACTATCTCTTCGAATACTGCGGCGCCTTGCGTGCCTTGTGCAGGCCGACTTTCTTGCGCTCTACTTCACGCGCATCGCGGGTGACGAAGCCGGCCTTGCGCAATACCGGGCGCAGGCTTTCGTCGTAGGACATGAGGGCGCGGGTGATGCCGTGGCGGATAGCGCCAGCCTGACCGGTGGCGCCGCCGCCACTGACGGTGACGTTGATTTCAAACCGGTCACCGAGCTGCACACTTTCCAGCGGCTGGCGCACCATCATGCGCGAGGTCTCGCGCCCGAAGTAGTTTTCCAGGGTACGGTTGTTGACCGTGATCACGCCCTTGCCGGGCTTGAGAAACACGCGCGCGGTCGCACTTTTGCGGCGCCCGGTGCTGTAATGTATGTTGTCTGTCATGAGGGAATCCGTATTGAATTTGAATTAGAAGTCGAGCGGGCGCGGCTGCTGCGCGGCATGCGGGTGCGTGGCGCCCTTGTAGACCTTGAGCTTGAGGAACATGGCGCGTCCGAGCGGATTTTTCGGCAGCATGCCTTTGACCGCCTTTTCCAGTACGCGCTCCGGGGCCTTGACGAGCAGCTTGCCCAGGGTGGTGGTCTTCAGGTTGCCGATGGTGCCGGTGTGATGCTGGTACAGCTTGTCGGCCAGCTTGTTGCCGCTCACCCGCACCTGCTCGGCGTTGACGACCACGATGTAGTCGCCGGTATCGACATGGGGCGTGAACTCGGCCTTGTGCTTGCCGCGCAGACGGCGCGCGATTTCGACGGCGAGCCGGCCCAGGGTCTTGCCGGTGGCGTCCATCACATACCAGTCGCGCTGCACGGTTTCCGGCTTGGCGTTGAAGGTCTTCATGTAAAGCTGCTCCTAAAAATATAACAAGGCAAGGCACGGCACGAAAGGTCTGAAATAATACAGGATATGCCCATCCGCGGCAAGGCGTATGCCCTTTCCTGTGCGTATGCCGGGCGCGGGTCAGGCCAACAAGCGTCGCCGCAACAGGCCGATGGCGAGATAAAAGGCGACAGCGCCATACCCCAGCAGCACCAGCAGGTGCGGCAGGAGGTGGGGCAGCGGCTGGCCGGTCATGAGCGGGCGCACGATGGCAATGGCATGGGTGAGCGGCAGCACCTGCGCGCCCCATTGCACCGCCATGGGCATGCCGTCGAGCGGGAAAAATACGCCGCTGAACAGAAACATCGGTGTCACGATGAGCGTGAAGTAATACAGAAAGAAGTCGTAGCTCTTCGCCAGCGCGGTCACCACCAGCGCGAGCGCGCCGAAACAGACGCCAGCCAGCAGCACCACGGGCAGCACCCACAGCGCGGCCCAGCCGTGCACCAGGCCGAGCAGCGCCGCGACCAGCAGGATGGGGGCCGCCGAGAGTAGGCTCTTAGTGCCGGCCCAGATCATCTCGCCCAGCACGATGTCATCCACGCTGAGCGGCGTGGCCAGCATGCCGCCCCAGGTCTGCTGGTGCGCCATGCGGGTGTAGGCGGAATAGAGACCCTCGAAGGTGGCGGTGTTCATGGCGCTGCCGCAGACGATGCCGGCGGCGAGGAACACGCTGTAAGACAAGCCGCCGACCTCGCCCACGAAGCTGCCGAGGCCGTAACCGAGCGCGAGCAGGTAGAGCAGCGGCTCGCCGAAATTGCCGAGCAGCGCGGGCCCGATCAGTTTGCGCCAGACCAGAAAGTTGCGCCGCCAGACGGGTATCCAGCGCAGACTGATGGTGGGCAGTGTGTGGTTCATGGCTTAAAATTTATAAAATGCTCAACGCAAAGCCGCTAAGGCGCAGAGAACGCAAAGAGACATAGCCTAAAAACCTTCGCGTCTTGGCGGCTTTGTGTTGAGTCTTTGTATCCCTTCACTCTCGCAGCTCCCGTCCGGTGAGTATTAAAAACACGTCTTCCAGATTGCCGGGGCGGTGCATGAAACGCAGTTGCGGTCGGCGGCGCAGATCATCGAGCAGCGCACCCTCGTCCTCGGCGTAACAGAACACCGTTTCGCCCACGCGCTCGGTGCGGCGTGCGTGCTGCCGCGCCACGTCCTCCTGCCAGGTCTCGACCTCCGGCCCGTACACCTCCAACACATGCGGCTCGATGTATTGTTTGATGAGTGCGTGCGGACTGCCGCAGGCCAGTATGCGGCCGTGATCCATGATCGCCACGCGGTCGCACAGGCGCTCAGCCTCTTCCATGTAATGCGTGGTGAGGATCAGCGTCCTGCCCTGCGCGAGCAGCGAGCGCAGCCGCTGCCAGATGATCTGGCGCGCCTGCGGATCGAGACCGGTGGTGGGTTCGTCGAGAATGAGCAGGTCGGGCTGATTGATGAGTGCGCGCGCGAGCGTGAGCCTGCGCTTCATGCCGCCGGAGAGTGTGCTGATGCCGGCCTGCGCCTTGGCCTCCAGCTGCACGAAGCCGAGCAGCTCGTCGATGCGGCGCTGCAACGCGGGGCCGGACAAGCCGAAGTAACTGGCATACACGCGCAGGTTTTCGAGTACGGTAAAATCGGGGTCGAGATTGTCCTGCTGCGGCACGAGGCCGACGCGCGCGCGCATGTCCCGCGCATCTTCGGGTATGCGGTGGTTGAGCACGGTGAGGCTGCCGGCGTCGGGCGGAGTCTGTCCGAGCAACATGCGCAACGTGGTGGTCTTGCCCGCGCCGTTGGGCCCCAGCAGGCCGAAGCACTCGCCCGGAAAAACGGCAAGCTCAATGCCGTCCACCACCGTCTGTCCGCTATAGACCTTGGTGAGGCCCAGCGCCTGCACCGTTGCTGTCATGCTAAATCTTCAAGCGCTCGACCACGCGCCCGTGCACGAGGTGCTCGTCGATGATCTCGTCGATGTCTTCCTGATCCACGTAGGTGTACCACACGCCCTCAGGGTAGACCACGATCACCGGGCCTTCCTCGCAGCGATCCAGACACCCGGCGTTGTTGATGCGCACGCCGCCCTTGCCCGCGATTTGCAGCGCCTTGGTGCGCTCCTTGGCATAGTCGCGCATGGCCTGCGCGCCGCAATTATTGCAGCAGGCCGCACCGCCTTCGCGCTGGTTGGTGCAGAAAAATATGTGATGACGGTAGTAGGGCTCGCTCACGTCCGGCTTCCTCGGGGAGACATGCGCCAAATTATACCTGACGAATCTAGCCCAAAAAGAATTAAACTGTGTTTGTGGACACCCGAAGAATATCGCCGCTGGATCGTTTCATCACCGGGCTGGATCAGGCGCTGCGTACCGTGTGTGCTCCGGCGCACGGCGAGCGCGCCTCACCCGCCGCGGGCGTGAGTGAGGCCGACATCAGTGCGCAGCAAAAGGCCGCGGCGGCGCGGCTGATGCGCGTCAACCATGCGGGCGAAGTCGCCGCACAGGCGTTGTACCGTGGTCATGCGCTCAGCGCGTCCTCTCCCGCCGTGCGTGTACAGATGGAGCGCGCGGCCAGGGAGGAGAACGATCACCTCGCCTGGTGCGAGCAGCGCGTGCATGCGTTGGGCAGCCATACCAGTGTCTTGAATCCGCTCTGGTATGCGGGCTCGTTTGCGCTGGGCGTGGTGACGGGTCTGGCGGGCGACCGATGGAGCCTGGGATTTGTCGCGGAGACCGAGCGCCAGGTGGTGCAGCATCTCGACGGTCATCTCGCGCGCCTGCCCGAAGCGGATACGCAAAGTCGTGCGATTCTGGAACAGATGCGTGTGGACGAGGCCGCACATGCAACCCAGGCGGTCGAGGCCGGGGCGGCGGAATTGCCGCCTCCCGTCAAGGCGCTGATGCGCCTGACCGCACAGGTGATGACGCGCACGGCGTATTGGGTGTAGACGCGCCGTTAACGAATACGGCGGGTCGTCAATATAAGATTCATGAACTCCAGAGCAGACTACTAGCTGCCCGTCTTTTTCTTCTTCTTTTTTTCGTTTTGCTCACTTTTCTCAAGCGCCCCATCTTGGGTATGTTGCGTCCGTAGAAAATCTCCGCCATCTCATGCTTCAGGCTCTGCTTGACGAGTTTGCGCTCATCCGGATCGAGCCCTTCCTTGGTGGCGCCGAACAGATAATTGTTGAGATCGAATTCCTTGAGCAACATCTTGGTGTGAAAGGTGTTCTCCTGATAGACGTTGACGTCGATCATCTGGTAGCGGTCGCGCGTCGGCTTGGCGATGAAGTTCTGGATCGAATTGATGCGGTGGTCGATGAAGTACTTCTTGCCGGAGACATCGCGGGTAAAGCCGCGCACGCGGTAGTCCATGATGACGATGTCGGAGTCAAAGCTGTGCACCAGGTAGTTCAAGGCGCGTAGCGGCGAGATGCGTCCGCAGGTGGAGACGTCGATGTCGGCGCGGAAGGTGCTGATGCCGTTGCCGGGGTGGCTCTCCGGATAGGTGTGCACCGTGATGTGACTCTTGTCGAGATGCCCGACCACCGCCTCCGGCAACGGGCCGGGCGTCTCGGCGTTGCTCATGTCGCGCGCCAGGGTCGGCTCCTCGGAGATCAGCATGGTGACGCTCGCGCCCTGCGGATCATAGTCCTGATGCGCGATGTTGAGGATGTTGGCGCCGATCAGATTGCACACCTCGGTCAGGATGTGTGTCAGCCGCTCGGCGTTATAGACCTCGTCGATGTATTCGATATATTCACGGCGCTGTTTCAGCGACGTGGTGTGGCAGATATCGTAGATGTTGAAGCTGAGGGTCTTGGTCAGGTTGTTAAACCCTTGCAGTCTGAGCTTCTTGAGTTGCTTCACCATGCCGCGACTATCTCCTGGGCACCGGCAAACAAATGAATTGTACCGTGTTGCCGTCCGGATCCGTGCAGTAAAAGCTGCGCGAGCCGTCGCGGTGCGTGCGCGGCGCGGCCTTGATGACCACGCCCTGATCGCTCAGATAGACATGCCAGGCGTCTACCTGATCGGGGGTTTCGAGCGCGAAGCCCAGGTGATCGAGGCGCTGATGCGCCGGCGGGTCAAACGCGGCGGGATTATGGTGCAAGGCCAGATTGTCACTGCCGGAGGTGAGATAGAGATTGCTGGCGTCCGGCCGCCAGTCCACCTGCATGCCAATCAGGTCCACATAGAAACGCTCGCACGCGGCGAGGTCATGCACCTTGAGGGCGAGGTGGCGCAGGCCTACGATGGGGCTGGGTTTAGCCATGGGCTTATAGCTCTGACAAAATCTAACGCAAAGACGCAAAGACGCCAAAAACATTACTGCTGCCGGTCAAGGCAGCAGGCATTTCAGGCGAGAATGGGTACCTTGGTTGAATCGGATTACTTATCATAAACCCTGGCGTCTTGGCGTCTTGGCGACTTTGCGTTGAGCTTTTAGTCAGTCTTTACAATTTCATAGTCGTGCGTCATCGCGACGCTCTTGTTCAGCATCATCGACACCGAGCAGTATTTTTCCGCCGACAACTCCACCGCGCGCTTCACCGATTCTTCCTTCACGTTGCTGCCGCGCACAATGTAGTGCAGGTGTATCTTGGTGAACACCTTGGGCACGGTGTCGGCGCGCTCGGCGCTGATCTCGACCACGCAATCGCTGATGGTCTCGCGCTTTTTCCTGAGGATGTCCACCACGTCAAACGCGGTGCAGCCGCCCAGCCCCAGCAGCACCATCTCCATCGGCCGCACGCCGAGATTCTGCCCGCCCGCCTCCGGCGGGCCGTCCAGCACCACGGAGTGACCGCTGCCGCTTTGTGCGACAAACGTGCTGTTCTCCACCCATTTCACGCGCGCCTTCATAGGGGAACATTATGCGTGTTTTTCGGACTGGAAAACAGGGCGGCGAGCGCCGCACCGGGATCGGGCGCCACCATGAACGCCTCGCCGACAAGAAAGGCGTGCACGCCGTGCTTGCGCATCAGGGCGACATCCTCCTGCGTGCGGATGCCACTCTCGGTGACCACGATATGGTCGTAAGGAATGTTATCGAGCAGATCGAGCGTGACGGAAAGCGTGGTCTCAAAGGTGCGCAGGTTGCGATTGTTGACGCCGATGAGTCGCGCATCGAGTTGGAGCGCGCGCTCCAACTCGTCATCATCGTGCACCTCCACCAGCACATCCATGTCGAGGTGCGCGGCGAGGCCGGAGAATTCGCGCAACTGCGCATCCCCCAGCGCGGCGACAATGAGCAGGATGCAATCCGCACCCAGCGCCCGCGCCTCATAGATCTGGTAAGCGTCTATGGTGAAATCCTTGCGCAGCACGGGAAGCTTCGTTGCCGCGCGCGCCTGCTCCAGGTAACCGTCGTCGCTCTGAAAAAAATCCCGGTCAGTCAGCACCGACAGGCACGCCGCGCCCGCACGCTCGTAGGCCTGCGCGATCTCGACAGGGCGGAAATCGGCGCGCATCACGCCGCGGCTCGGTGAGGCCTTTTTTATTTCGGCAATCACGGCGGCTTCGCCACGCTGTATTGTTGCCTCCAGTGCAGCGGCGAAGCCACGTGGTGCGGGCGCGGCGGCGGCGCGTTGACTCATCTCACGCAACGGCAATGCCGCACTGCGCTCGGTGACTTCTTCCGCCTTGCGCTTGAGTATTTTTTGCAGGATGTCGGGCTGCGCTGTCATGTATCAACAAGTCTCAACGCAAAGACGCCAAGACGCAAAGATTTTTTTGGCTGCTAAAGTCCCACTGGGGATTGCTCCAGGCAGAGTAGAAGGCGGAAATGATCTAATCATAACTTCTTGAACCATACCGTCTTCGTATTCTCTGCGTCTTCGCGTCTTTGCGTTGGTTTTTTATTTAAAATTCTGAGTGAAGTTGATTAATGCGGCAAGCTTTTTGCGTGCCGCGCCGCTGGCGATCACGGCCTGCGCCTTGCGTACGCCTTGCTCCAGTGTCGGCGCGAGACCCGCGACGTAAATGGCCGCGCCGGCATTAAGCGCCACGATGTCGGCGGCAGGGCCCGGCGTGCCGTCCAGCACCGTGTGGATGACATCCAGACTTTGCTGCGGACTCGCCACCACCAGACTCGCACCGTCGGTGCGCGTCATGCCGAATTCCTCCGGCACAATGACATACGTCACAATGGCGCCGTCCTTGAGTTCCGCGACGTGCGTGGGCGAGGCGATGCTGATCTCGTCCATGCCGTCTTCGGCGTTGACCACCAGCACATGGCGGCTGCCAAGGCGCGCCAGCGCGGAGGCGAGCGGCTCCAGCCACTCGGCGCCCCACACACCGAGCACCTGGTTGCGCGCACCGGCGGGATTGGTGAGCGGCCCGAGCAGATTAAACAGCGTGCGCACGCCCATCTCGCGGCGCGGCGCGGCGGCATGCTTCATCGCGCCGTGATGTCTGGGCGCGAACAAAAATCCTACGCCGATTTTTTCGATGCACGCCGCGACCTGCTCCGGCGTGAGATCGAGATTGACGCCCGCCGCCTCGAGCACGTCGGCGCTGCCGGACTTACTGGACACCGAGCGGTTGCCGTGCTTGGCGACCACCGCGCCCGCGGCGGCGGCCACCAGCGCGGCGGCGGTGGAGATATTGAAGCTGTGTGCGCCGTCGCCGCCCGTGCCGCAGGTGTCCACCAGATGCTCCGCATGCACCTCGACCCTGGTGCACAGCTCGCGCATCACGCGCGCGGCGGCGGCGATCTCCTCGATAGTTTCGCCCTTCATGCGCAGCCCGATAAGAAAGCCTGCGATCTGCGCCGGGGTGGCGGCACCGCTCATGATGGTCTCCATCACCGCGGTCATCTCGTCCCCGGATAAATTACGCCGCTCGACCACGGCGCGGATGGCGGTTTGCATGTCCATGGTTATCTCAGTAGCTAGTTGCGAGTGGCTAGTGGCGAGTAAAAGTGTTTTTCCCTAGCCACTCGCTACTCGCCACTTGCTTGTAAAAAATTCTTCAGTAAATCGTGCCCATACTGCGTGAGTATGGACTCCGGGTGAAACTGTACACCCTCAACATTGAGTGTCTTGTGGCGCACGCCCATGATCTCGTCCAGCTTGCCTTGCGCGTCCTGCGTCCACGCGGTGATCTCCAGACAGTCCGGCAGCGTTTCTTTTTCAATCACCAGCGAGTGATAGCGCGTCGCCTCGAACGGGCTCGGCAAACCTTTAAACACACCCTTGCCCGTGTGATAAATCATTGAGGTCTTGCCGTGCATCAGTTCGCGTGCGTGGATGATCTTGCCGCCGAACGCCTGGCCGATGCTCTGGTGACCAAGGCAGACGCCGAGCAGCGGGATTTTCCCCGCGAACTGCTTGATCGCATCCACCGACACGCCCGCCTCATTCGGCGTGCACGGCCCCGGCGAGATGACGATCTGCGCGGGCGCGAGTTTTTTGATTTCGGCGGTGGATATCCGGTCGTTGCGGAACACGCGCACGTCCGCGCCCAGCTCGCCCAGATATTGCACCAGGTTGTAGGTGAAGGAATCGTAGTTGTCGATCATCAGGAGCATGGCCTAACCTCAACGATCTCCGGCACTGTGACGGGGGTGACATCGAGACCTCTGGATGCCGTCACCGCTGCACTTACCAACGCGCGCGCCTTGCTCATGGTCTCCTCCCATTCCGTGCGCGGCACCGAGTCGGCGACGATGCCCGCGCCCGCCTGCACGTGCAGCAGGCCGTCCTTGAGCACGGCGGTGCGGATCGCAATCGCGGTATCCATGTTGCCGTTCCAGCCGAGATAGCCCACCGCGCCGGAGTAAATACCGCGCTTCACCGGCTCCAGCTCATCAATGATTTCCATGGCGCGGATTTTGGCCGCGCCGCTCACCGTGCCCGCCGGGAAGGTGGCGCGCAGGGCGTCCAGCGCCGTCATGCCTTTTTGCAACCGCCCCGTGACGTTGGACACGATGTGCATCACGTGCGAGTAGCGCTCCACCAGCATTTTCTCGGTGAGCTGGACGCTGCCGGTCTCGGCCACGCGCCCCACGTCGTTGCGGCCCAGGTCTATCAACATCAAATGCTCGGCGCGCTCTTTCGGATCGGCGAGCAGTTCCTGCTCCAGTGCGCGGTCCTCCTCTTCGGTGCTACCGCGCTTGCGCGTGCCGGCGATGGGGCGCACGGTGATGATGCCGTCTTCCAGGCGCGTGAGAATTTCGGGCGAGGAACCGACCACGTGAAAATCGCCGAGATCGAGATAATACATATACGGCGACGGGTTCAGCGTGCGCAGCGCGCGGTAAAAATTCAGCGCGCTGCCTGCATACGGCGCGCTGAGGCGCTGCGACAACACCACCTGCATGATGTCGCCTTCCACGATGTAGTGCTTGGCGCGCGCGACGGCCTGTTCAAAACCCTGCTGCGTGAAGCCGGACACGAAATCCTCTGCGCGCAGCACGTGCGCGGCGTCATGCGGATGCGGTGTGGCGCGCTGCAAGCGTTCGACGAGCTCGTCGAGTCTGGCCTGCGCCCTGCTCCAGGCATCTTCCAGCGCCGGGTTGACGTGGATCACCAGATAAAGCTTGCCGCTCAGGTTGTCGAACACCACCACCTCGTCCGACACCATGAGCAGAATGTCCGGCGTGCCGAGCGCGTCGGGTTTATGCGTCCCCGCCAGACGCGGCTCGATGTAGCACACCGTGTCGTAGCCGAAATAGCCGACCAGGCCGCCGGTGAAACGTGGCAGTCCGGCAGCGGGGGCGATCTTGTAGCGCGCCTGAAATTGCTCAATCCAGCGCAGCGGATCGCTGTCTTTCACCTGCTCGGTCATCGCGCCGTCTTTCTCCACGCTGATGTCGTGACCGGAGACGCGCACGATGGTGCGGCACGGCAGACCGATGATGGAGTAACGCCCCCACTTCTCGCCGCCCTGCACCGATTCGAATAAATACGAATACGGTTCATTTGCGAGCTTGAGATAGGCGCTGAGCGGCGTGTCGAGGTCAGCGCAGACCTCGCGTACCAGCGGGATACGGTTATAGCCCTGACGGGCCAGGGCGTCGAATAGTTGCGGTGTCATATTAAGGCAGGAGCGAGTAGCCAGTGGCGAGGGAAAAACGTTTTTCCTAGCCACTCGCTACTAGCCACTCGCCACTCGCATCAAACAGCTTCGGTAATTCTAGCAGAGAATCTATCACTGCGTCAGGCTGGGCGGCGCGGATGTCGCTGCCGTGGTTGTAGCCGTAGCTCACGCACACCACCTGAAAACCGGCGGCGCGCGCGGCCTCCACGTCGTGCACCGAGTCGCCCACCATGAGCGACTCGTGCGGCGCCACGTTAAAAAACTGTGCCGCGTGCAGCAGCGGCGCGGGATGCGGTTTTTTCTGTGGCAGCGTGTCGCCGCTGACCACGATGGCGAAGGCATCGCGCACGCCGAGCTGTTTCAACAGCGGCTCGGTGAAACGCGCGATTTTATTGGTGACGCAACCCAACGCAATGCCTTGCGCCTTAAGCAGCGCGATACCTTCGCGTATGCCGGGAAATAAATGGCTACGCTGCGCGAGGTTGCCCTCATATAGCTCCAGGAAAACCGGCATGGCGCGTTTGAGCAGGGCGACATCAGGTTCACCGTCGATGTCACCGGTGAGCGCGCGGCGCATGAGCTTTTCCACGCCGTTGCCGACCCAGTCGCGCACGCGCGCCAATCCTTGCGGCGGCAGGCCCAGGTGTTTAAGCGTTTCGTCCACGCAATAGGCGAGATCGGGCGCGCTGTCGACCAGCGTGCCGTCCAGGTCTATCAACACCATCTTGGGAATTTTTAATGTCATGAGATTAATTTTAAAAAAGCCTTAACGCAAAGACGCGAAGACGCAAAGGAATAATTCATGTGGCAAGGTGGGCCACCGAGTGCTTAAAGTGCGGAAACAATCATTAGATTCTATATCTTTGCGTCTTCGCGTCTTTGCGTTGGATTTTTAGGAGGCCTTACCCGCTTTGGCCAATTCCGCGCGCATCTTGTCTATGGTGGCTTTGTAATCCGGCGTGCTGAAAATGGCCGAGCCTGCGACGAAGGTATCCGCGCCCGCCGCCGCGATCTCGCGGATGTTCGCGGTGTTCACCCCGCCGTCTATTTCCAGACGGATGTCATAGCCGCTGGCGTCTATCAGTTTGCGCGCCTCGCGCAGCTTGGGCAGCGTAGCGGGGATGAAGCTCTGCCCGCCGAAGCCGGGGTTGACCGACATGAGCAGGATCATGTCGATCTTGTCCATGACGTATTTCAGGTGATCGAGCGGCGTGGCCGGATTGAACACCAGGCCGGATTTGCAGCCCAGGCTGCGCACCAGTTGCAGCGAGCGGTCGATGTGTTCGGTGGCCTCGGGGTGAAAAGTAATATAGGTGGCGCCGGCCTTGGCGAAGTCGGGGATAATGCGGTCCACCGGCTTCACCATGAGGTGGACGTCGATCGGCGCGGTGACGCCGTGCTTGCGCAGCGCCTCGCACACCAGCGGACCGATGGTGAGATTGGGCACGTAATGGTTGTCCATCACATCGAAGTGCACGACGTCGGCGCCCGCCTTGAGCACGTTGTCGACTTCTTCGCCCAGACGCGCAAAGTTCGCCGACAGTATCGACGGGGCTATCAGATACTCTGGCAGATATTCCGGCATGTTCATTCCCGATGCAGACAAGTTGAGAAGCCGCACTTTACCTGATTGCGCGGATTTTTTCCAGCAGCGCTTCGGTCAGCAACGCCGAGTTGAGGCGAATCAACAACAACGTCGCGCGCAATTCGCCATCGTGTTCAAGCGAGGCGCGCAACGCGCTGCGCTCCAGCACCTTGCCGGTGGCGGCAGCGTAAACCCGCGCCACGGCGTAATACTCCAGCGCCAGTGTCACCGGGCCGGTGAGGTTTATGTAGACGTTGCTGAAGTTGATGCTGGCGTAGGAAACACCGATCAGAATAAATTGCGACGCGGCGAACCACGCATCCATTTTGCCGTGTCCGACGTCACGGTAAAAACCCCACGCGCTGAGCCAGACTATCGTCAGCGCCAGCAACAGATAGGCAATGCGCGCATCGGGAAAGCGCAGATAATCATTGTGCTTGAAGTTGTCAATCGCGGTGGCGAGAATTTCCACGCCGGGATGCATCTGACTCAACGGCGTCGGTTTGATATCCAGCAGGCTCGGCGCGGTCGAACCGATGATCACGATTTTGCCGGTGAATTCGTTTTGCGCACGGCTTTTGTGCTTGCTGGTCAAATCCTCAAACACATCGGCAAAGCTCACATAGCGATACGTGAACGGCGCGCCGCGCCAATTGAGCAGCACGTTCTGCGCCTGCGGCGCCGGCCAGCCCAGCTCGCGCCCGATGCGCGCCGGCAGCGTGGGCAGCTTCCAGCCGTAGTCATCACGGTAGGCGAGATACTGGCGCACCACGCCATCGTCATCGGGATAAATATTGTGCAGCCCCAGGCGCCCGCCGCTTAGTGCCGCCGGAAAATGCGGCAGCACCACCGCCACGGTCGCGTCTTGCTGCGCCGCATTCGACAGCGCCTCGACGCCGGGGATCAGCGACGGCTTGATCTGGCTCAGGCCGTCGCTCGCCGGGTCGAGCCGCAGCATGGGAAAGAATGTATTGTTGGTGGCGGCGATAGCGGTGTTGAAATAAGCGTCGCTGTCGGGGTTGAAGACATCGGCGTCGCTGAACAGGATATCGAATACCACCGCTGCGGGCTTCTGCTTTTCGATCTGCTCCAGAAACTCACCCAACACCTGACGCGGCCACGGCCAGCGGCCGTAATCCTGTGCCATTGCGGCAAGGCTCGCCTCGTTGATATCGACAATGACAATGTCGGGGTCGGGTTTTGGCACGATGATGCGATAACCCACCATGCTGTCGAACGCCGTCTGACGCATCTCCACCGTGAGACGAAAATACACCGCATCGGCCAGCGCGAACACCATGAAAAGCCCCGCGAGATATAGGTAAAGGCGTCTATTCCAGCGCCGTGCCAGCAGCGCGAAAAAAGCGGCGTACACCAGCCGCCAGCGCATGATGAGTGGAACTATCGGATTCATTGCGCCCGATTCTACACCCTTGGCACGCCCCCTACCTTGAGCAGTTGTGCCTCGGCCGTAGCCATCTCGCGCGCGTTTTAATCAAACTGTCATCTTTCTCTGACAGCATGACGCAGGTTTTCAAGTTCAGCTCACCCTAAGGAGACAATGTTCGATGCAAGCTCAACGGATATCCAGACAGATTTTAGGCGGCGTGGCGCTGCTGGCAGTGATGCTCTCTGCGCACGCGGCGGGAACGATCATAAAGATCGACGGCTCCAGCACCGTTTATCCGATCACCGAGGCGGTGGCCGAGGAGTTTCAAAAAGAGGGCAAAGGTAAAATTCAGGTGACGGTGGGCATCTCCGGCACCGGCGGCGGCCTCAAGAAATTCTGCCGTGGCGAGATCGACATTGCTAATGCCTCGCGTCCGATCCTGGCGAAAGAGATGGAGGCCTGCAAAAAGGCCGGTTTTGATGGCACGTCAGTGATCAGCGGCCCACGCATTGGCCCCAACGGTGTGGAGTACATCGAGTTGCCGGTGGCGTTCGATGCCCTGACCGTGGTTGTGAACCCGAAGAACGACTGGATCAAGGAGTTCAAGGTCGAGGAACTGAAGAAGATGTGGGAACCGGCCGCCCAAGGGAAAATTACGAAGTGGAACCAAGTCAATCCGGCTTGGCCGGACGCGCCGCTCAAGCTGTTCGGCGCTGGTTCAGACTCAGGCACGTTCGACTACTTCACCGACGCGATCAACGGCAAGGAGAAAGCGAGCCGCGGCGACTACACCGCCTCCGAGGACGACAACGTGCTGGTGCAAGGCGTGTCGCAGGACGTCAACGCGATCGGCTATTTCGGCCTGGCCTATTACGTGGAAAACAAGGGTAAGCTGAAGGCGGTACCGATTATCGCCAAGGGCGCCACCAAGGCGGTTGAGCCCTCGCTTGGGACGGTCATGGCGGGCACCTACCAGCCGCTGGCGCGTCCGATCTTTATCTATGTGAATGCCAAGTCCATGGCAAAGCCGGAAGTGAAGGCGTTCGTGACCTTCTACCTGAAGAATGCCACGAAGCTGGTCAAGGAAGTGGGCTATGTACCGCTTGGCGAGCAGCACTACGACCAGGCGCTCAAGAACTTCAACAGCAAGAAGCTGGGCACGGGCTTTGCCGGTAAGAATGAAGTCGGCGTCCTTCTCGATGAACTACTCAAGCGCGAAGGCAAACTTTAGAGCAAGTTTAAATTGTGATCATCGGGGCGCCTGCGGGCGCCCTTCTTTTTTGTCTGGGTCCGGCCTGTAACATAACTGTCATATTGGCTGACTATGCTGGCGGCAGTTCCTGCCCGGAGATTCAAGCGCGTGAGTACCCTGCTCTCTGTCCTGTCGCCCCGCGCACGCATGCTGCGCCGGATACGCGAGCGGGCGATCGAACTAGTGCTGTTTCTAGCCGCGCTGTCGTCGGTGGCGGTGACCGCAGGGATTGTGGGCGTGCTGGCGTATGAATCCTACGGCTTTTTCCAGCACGTGCCGCTCGTCGACTTTCTCACCGACACGCAGTGGACGCCGCTGTTCGATGATGCGCACTACGGTATTCTGCCGCTGCTCAGCGGCACCCTGGTCACTACCGTGATCGCCCTGCTGGTGGCCATCCCGCTCGGCACCATCATCGCGATTTATTTAAGTGAATATGCGCCGTACCGCGTACGCGAGGTGGCCAAGCCCGTACTGGAAATGCTCTCCGGTGTGCCGACGGTGGTGTACGGCTATTTCGCCCTGCTGTTCGTGACGCCGCTGCTGCAAAAGCTGTTTCCCGGCCTGCCCGGCTTCAACATGCTGAGCGCGGGCCTCGTGATGGGCATCATGATTATTCCGTACGTGAGCTCGCTGAGCGAGGATGCGATCCAAGCGGTGCCGATGCAGTTGCGCGAAGGCTCGTATGCGATGGGCGCCTCGCGCCTGCGCACTGCGCTTAGCGTAGTGATTCCCGCCGCCCTCTCCGGCGTCTCTGCGGCCTATGTGCTCGGCATGTCGCGCGCCGTGGGCGAGACCATGATTGTCGCCATCGCCGCCGGCATGCAGCCGAATCTCACCCTGAATCCGATGGAACCCGCCGCCACCATCACCACCTACATCGTGCAGGTGAGTCTCGGCGATTTGCCGCACGGCAGCATCGGCTATCAGACCATCTTCGCCGCGGGCTTCACCCTGCTGCTGCTGACACTCGCGTTCAACATCGTGGGCCAGATGCTTAAGCGCCGCTTCCGGCAGGCCTACTGATCATGCATAGCGTGCAAAAAATCATCGCGCGTAACAAACTTGCCGACGGCATCTTCGTCGTGCTCGGCCTGCTCGCGCTGTCCATCGGTATCGGTACGCTGCTCGCGCTCATCGTCGACCTCGCGCTGCACGGCGCGCCGCGCCTGTCATGGCAATTCTTCACTTCGTTCCCGTCGCGCTTTGCGGACAAGGCTGGCATACTCTCGGCCTGGGTCGGCACCTGCATGGTGATGCTGGTCACCGCCGCCTGCGCCGTGCCGCTCGGCATCGCCGCCGGCACCTATCTCGAAGAATACGCGCCGAAGCACTGGGTCACCGACATCATCGAGATCAACATCGCCAATCTCGCGGGCGTGCCCTCGATTGTGTACGGCCTGATGGCGCTGGGGCTGTTCATCTACCAGTTCAATCTTGGCCAGACCGTGCTTACCGCCGGCCTCACGCTGGGGCTGCTGATTCTGCCCATGGTCATCATCGCCACGCGCGAGTCGGTGCGCTCCATTCCGCGCAACATCCGCGAGGCGGTGTACGCGCTCGGCGGCACCCAGTGGCAGAGCATCCGCGACCACGTGCTGCCGTACTCAATGGGCGGCATTCTCACCGGCGTCATCATCGCCATGTCGCGCGCCATCGGCGAGAGCGCGCCGGTCATCACCATCGGCGCGCTCACCTTCATTGCGTTTCTGCCGCCCGCGCCGCTGCAGGCCGTGCCGCCGTTTGTCTCGTTTGAGTGGATCACCTCGCCCTACACCGTGATGCCGATCCAGATGTTCAACTGGGTGTCGCGTCCACAGGAGGCGTTTCAAGCCAACGCCGCCGCCGCCGGCCTGGTGCTGCTCCTGATGACACTGCTTATGAACGGTATCGCGATTTATCTGCGCTACCGTTTCCGCAAACGCATTAAATGGTAAGGGCGCCTCTAAAAATGCGTCTTTTGCCCCAATACTGCGTTGCAGCTTGTCTCCTCTGCTCACATACTGGCGTGCATGCTGCGCTGCTCGACGGCGCTGCGCCTTGTCTTAAAGCAAAATCCATCATTTTTAGAAGCACCCTATAGAGAACTCGAACATGGAAAATATCCTGACACCGGACATGCCCCGCACCGCCCGACCCGTGGCGAGTAATTTTCAGGTGCCGCGCGGCACCACGGAACAGACCTCCGGCGCGCCGGCCGCGGAAGCCCCGGCGGCGCATGGCGCGGAAGCGCCCAAACTCAAGGCGCGCGTCACCGGTCTCAATTTTTATTACGGCGAAACCCATGCGCTCAAGAACGTCAACCTCTCCATCGCGGAGAAGCGCGTCACCGCGCTGATCGGCCCTTCCGGCTGCGGCAAGACCACCTATCTGCGCTGCTTCAACCGCATGCACGACCTCTACCCAAACAACCGCTACGAAGGCGAGATCGTGCTCTATCCGGATGAGATCAACATCATCGGACCCAAGGTCGATCCCATCGAGGTGCGCATGCGTATCGGCATGGTGTTCCAGAAGGCGAACCCGTTCCCGAAGACGATTTATGAAAATGTCGCCTACGGCCTGCGCGTGCGCGGCGTGCGCAAACGCAGCGTGCTCGACGAAAAAGTGGAGCAGGCCTTGCGGGAAGCGGCGTTGTGGGACGAGGTGAAAGACCGTCTGCAAGACCTCGCCTTCAATCTCTCCGGCGGCCAGCAGCAGCGCCTATGTATCGCGCGCGCGCTGGCCACCGACCCGGAGATATTGCTGTTCGATGAACCCACCTCCGCGCTTGACCCCATCGCCACCGCGCGCATCGAGGAGCTGATCGCCGAGCTGAGGGAGCGCGTCACCATCATCATCGTCACCCACAACATGCAGCAGGCCGCGCGTGTATCGGACTACACCGCCTTCATGTATCTGGGCGAGCTGATCGAATTCGGTGACACCGACATCATCTTCACCAACCCGTCGAAGAAACAGACCGAAGACTACATCACCGGGCGGTATGGGTGAGGCCGCGAAGCGGCCAAACGCCACGCCATGGATGGCAGCGCCGGGCTTCTGATCGCGCCATAAAGCGGAACAGGCAAACAGGAACACTAAAATGAAATCCAACATACACAGCCATATTTCACGTCAGTACAACGCCGAGCTGGAGGACATCCGCACGCGCGTACTCGCCATGGGCGGCCTGGTCGAACAGCATATCGACCAGGCCCTGCAAGCCCTGGTCAACGGTGATCTGGACCTTGCCAACCACGTCGCCACGCAAGACTACGAAGTCAACCGCATGGAAGTCGCTATCGACGAGGAGTGCAACCAGATCATCGCGCGCCGCCAGCCTGCGGCAAGTGACCTGCGCCTGGTGATGGCGGTCATCAAGACCATCAGCGATCTGGAGCGCATCGGCGACGAGGCGGAAAAGATCGCGCGCATGGCGGTGCGGCTCGCGGATGAAGAGCGCCCCAAGAACAACTACATGGAAATACAGTACCTCGGCAACCACGTGCGCAGCATGGTGCACGACGCGCTCGACGCCTTCGCGCGCCTCGACACCGATGCCGCGCTGCGCGTGGCGCGCGAAGACCTGCAAGTGGACAAGGAATACGACGGCCTGATGCGCCAGATGATCACCTTCATGATGGAAGACCCGCGCACCATCTCGCGTGCGCTGAACGTAATCTGGGCCGCGCGCGCGCTGGAGCGCATCGGCGACCACGCCCGCAACATCTGCGAATATGTGATCTATCTGGTGAAGGGCAAGGACGTGCGCCACATCAGCCTGGAACAGATCGAAAAGGAATTACACGAGGACAGCGGGGCTTAAGCTGCTATTTCTAGTCAGGGCCATTCGCACCAGGGAAGCTCCGATTAATTCGTCATTCCGGGCGGAGCGAAGCGCAGTTAAGTAGGTCGGCTCAAGCCGGAGGCGGAGCCGACACAGTTTCGTCGGATCCGCTGCGCTTGATCCGACCTACATATTGCATCAACTGCGAAACGCCACCATGTGGTCGACGTCGTAACGGATACCCACCTGCTCGCCGATGGCGTGGTCGTGGTGGCTGGGGAACAGTGACAGCACCTTCGCGCCGGTGGGCAGGCGCAGCGTGTACATGATCTCGGCGCCCTTGAATGCCTTGTGCAATACCTCGGCGCGCAATGCCGAGGCGTCGTCGTGCACGATGTCGTCCGGGCGCAGCAACACCTCTACCGGCGTGCCCTGCGGCCACGGATAGGCGCGGTTGCCCTTGATCGCGCCCACCTCGGTCTGCACCGTGTCGGGCGTGAGCAGCGTGCCGCGCATGAGCACGCCCTGGCCGATGAAGTCGGCGACGAAACGGTTCGCGGGTTCGTGGTAGAGATTGTAGGGCGTATCCCACTGCAAGATTTTTCCTTCCGCCATCACGCCGATCAGGTCGCCCCAGGCGAAGGCCTCGTGCTGATCGTGGGTGACGAGAATCGCGGTGCTGCCCTGCCCCTTGAGAATGGCGCGCACCTCCTGGCTCAGGCGCTCACGCAGATCGACGTCGAGATTCGAGAACGGCTCGTCGAGCAGAATCAGCGCGGGCTGCGGCGCGAGCGCACGCGCCAGCGCCACGCGCTGCTGCTGGCCGCCGGAAAGTTCGTGCGGGTAGCGATGCCCGAGCCCTTCGAGCCCGACCACCTCCAGCAGATGAATCGCCATGTTGCCGCGCGCCTTGCGCGTGAGGCCGCGCAGGCCGAAGCAGATGTTATCGGTGACGTTCAGGTGCGGAAACAGCGCGTACTCCTGAAACACCATGCCCATCTGGCGCTGCTCCGGCGGCAGCGAAAAACCGGGGCGCGAGATGCTGTGGCCGCTGAGGATGATCTCGCCCTGCACCAGCGGCTCGAAGCCCGCCACGGCGCGCAGCACCGTGGTCTTGCCGCAGCCGGAGGGGCCGAGCAGACACACCAGCTCGCCCTGCTGCACACGCAGCGACAGCCCATGCACCGCAGTGTGAGCCTGGTAGCGGCATTCAATGTCGTGCAGTTCGAGTAGTGCGCTCATCCGTGGAAATGATAACAAATCAGCGCCGCGCCTGCGCGGCATACGTCAACACGCCAAGCAGGGCCAGGCTCCACACAATCACGGCGCCGGACGGCAGATCGAACAACGCCGAGACCAGCAAGCCCAGCGCATAGCCCAGTGCGCCCAGGGCGTACCCTGCGTACAACCGCCAGCGCGGCGCATAATGGCGCGTGGCGAGCGCCGGAATAATCAGGCTGGCGAACACCAGATACACGCCGACCAGTTGCACCGACGCTGTCACCGCACAGGCAAACATGGAATAAAATCCCAGCCTGCCGAGGCGCTTGCCAAAGCCGAACCACAGCATCAGTATGACCGCGCTGAGCACTGCTACCGGCGGCAGTTGCGTGAAGCTCACCCACAGTATTTGCCCCACCAGCAAATCCTTCAACTGCTGCGCGGGCCGCGGACCCGATGAGGCGGCGCTGCGCGACGTCGGTGTGGGGCGGGGGCAATGATGGATTCCTCCCGGTTTGCAAGGGGAGTAACATTGACTCAATCCACGTGCAACTGTAGCCAATACTCCAGCAGCGCGAGGTGCCACAGCTTGCTGCCGTTGAGCGGCGTCATGTATTTTTCCGGGGCGGCCAATAATTTTTCCACGTACCCGCGCCGGAACAGGCCGCGCCTGCGGCACGCCTCGGAGTTCAGCACCTCGCGCATGAAGCCCAGAAATTCACCGCGCACGTATTTGAGCGCGGGCATGGGGAAGTAGCCCTTGGGGCGATCAATCACGGCGTCGGGCAGCAGGCCGCGCGCGATGGTTTTCAAGGGATGTTTGCCGTGGCTTTTCAGTTTCAGTTCCGGCGGCATGCTCGCGGCCAGCTCCACCAATTCGTGATCGAGAAACGGCACGCGCGCCTCCAGCCCCCAGGCCATGGTCATGTTGTCCACGCGCTTTACCGGATCATCCACAATGAGCGTGGTCACATCCATGCGCAGCACCCGATCCAGAAAGGCGTCGGCACTGGGTGCGGAGAGCAGTGTTTCGATGAGTTGTGAGGTGTGGTCCGCGCCGTGATATTCGGCACTCACCGTTTCCAGAAATTCGTCATGGCTGCGATCAAAATAGTGTTTTTGAAAACGCTCCAGATCGCTGCCTGATTCCTGTTGCATGAGCGGATACCAGAAATAACCGCCAAACACCTCGTCCGCGCCCTGTCCGCTCTGCACTACCTTGACGTGTTTTGATACGCGCTCGGCGAGCAGATAAAACGCGACGGCATCCTGCGCCACCATCGGCTCGCTCATGTTGCGCACACACTCCGGCAGGCGCGAGAGTACATCGCGGTTGGGAATGAGAATGCGCTGATGTTGGGTCGCGTAACGCGCGGCGACCTGATCGGAGTACTCAAATTCGCCGCCCTTTTCCCCGCCGACATCTTCAAAGCCGATGGAAAAGGTGAGCAGGTTTTTCTGCCCGGACTCCGCCAGCAGTGCGACGATCAAACTGGAATCGAGGCCACCGGAGAGCAGCACGCCGACCGGCACATCGGCCACCATGCGCCGCTTTTCCACTGCCGCGCGCAGGCTTTGATGCACCGCTTCTATCCATTCCTGCTCGGATTTTTCCTGCACCGGACGTTGCGCGTTGAGCTGCCAATAGCGGCGCGTGGTGATGCCGCCGCGCGTATCCAGCGTCATTGTGGTGGCGGGTGCGAGTTTGCGTATGCCTTGCAGTATGGTGTGCGGCGCGGGCACTACCGCGTGCAAGGTAAGCTGGTGATGCAGCGCGACGGGGTCGATGCGCGTATCCACCTCGCCCGCCGCGAGCAGCGCCTGCGGCGTGGAGGCGAAGCGGAAATGATTGTTATGCTGCGCGTAATACAGCGGCTTTATCCCTAAGCGGTCGCGCGCCAGAAACAGCATTTGTTTTTTACTGTCCCACACGGCAAAGGCGAACATGCCGTGCAGGCGCTCCACGCAACGCTCGCCCCACGCGGCATAGGCCTTGAGTATCACCTCGGTGTCGCCACCGGAAAAAAAGGTGTAGCCCTGCGCCTGCAATTCCGTGCGCAGTGATTCGTAATTGTATATCGTGCCGTTGAAGACGATGCTGAGATGCAGCTCCTTATCCACCATCGGCTGATGCGAGCGCGCGGAGAGGTCGATGACGGCAAGCCGCCGCTGCCCAAAGGCGAGCGGACCGTCAAAATAGAGTCCTTCATCGTCCGGCCCACGGCGCGCAAGCCGCTGCGTCATGCGCGTCAGCGTCGCACGCGCGGGCGCGCTCCCGTCGAAACGCAGTTCGCCGCTAATGCCGCACACGGCTTGGGGACTTTGTCTGTTGCATTGTCAGGCGCACTGCCTTACTCTTTGGGCTTGCCCCCATCTGTTGTTCTCAATCCTATGAGGATAAAAATGTATGAAAAATCCGCTTGATTCGATTGCAGGAACGATTATATCAGGCTTGGTGCTGACGGTGATTCTGGAGCTCATCGCCAATGTCCTCGTATAGCATTCACTGTAGCGCCCACCAACAAGAGGAATAAAATTATGGAAAACGAATGGGTACCGCTCATCGCACGCTGGATACATTTCCTGGCGGGCATTACCTGGATCGGCCTGCTCTATTATTTCAACCTGGTGCAGGCACCCGCGATGGCAGCGGCCAATGCCGACCATGGCGGCCCGGGCAGCGCGGGTATCGCCAAATACGTATTGCCGCGGGCACTGTTCTGGTTCCGCTGGGCGGCGCTGGTCACATGGCTCGCAGGCGCGGCCTTGCTCGGCCCGGATTTTGTATCGGCCTTTACCTTGCAGGGCAATGACGTGATCATCGGCATCGGCGCGTGGCTCGGTACTATTATGCTGCTGCTCGTATGGGGTGTGATCTGGCCCAACCAGAAAAAGGTGCTGGGCCTGAAACCCGCGACCGATGCGGAAAAGGCCACGGCGCGCCGCGTGGCGTTCCTCACCTCGCGCGTCAACACCGCGTTGTCGATTCCCATGCTGCTGTTCATGGGCACTTCCGCGCATGGCGTGGCTTTGTTTGGCTGATGCCCCACCGTTGTCAAAACAGCTTTTCCTGACGCGCCATAGGCGCTAGAATGTTCTTTGTCACGGCGGCCCCACGAAGGTGGGGCTGCCTTTTTGTTTTTGGCTTTAGGGCACTCTTTACCCGTAATCATGGACCATAGCCTGATGCATACACACAACCGTCTTCCGGTCACGTTCGAGCGTGGCGAGGGCGCGTGGCTGTGGGATACGGAAGGGCGCAAATATCTCGACGCCTTTGCCGGCCTTGCCGTGTGCAATCTGGGTCATGCGCACCCGGCGGTGGCGCAGGCGCTGTGCGCGCAGGCCAGCCGTCTGCTGCATGTCACCAATGTTTTTCGCATCGCAGAACAGGAAGAGCTCGGCACGCAGCTCGCGCGCCTGTCGGGTATGGACAAGGTGTTTTTCTGCAACTCCGGCGCGGAGGCCAACGAGGCCGCGATCAAACTCGCGCGCCTGCACGGCCATCGCAAAAATATCGAGCTGCCGACCATCATTGTAATGGAGGGCAGCTTTCACGGGCGCACGCTGGCCACGCTCGCTGCCACCGGCAACGCAAAAATAAAACAGGGCTTCGAACCGCAGGTGCAGGGCTTCGTGCGCGTGCCGTTCAACGATCTCGCCACCATCGCCGCCGTCGCGGGTAAAAATTCAAACATCGTGGCGGTACTGGTGGAGCCGGTGCAGGGTGAAGGTGGCGTTAACGTGCCAGACGCGGAATATCTCCCAGGTGTGCGCGCGTTGTGCGACGAGCACGGCTGGCTCATGATGCTGGACGAGGTGCAGACCGGGATGTGCCGCACCGGCAAGTGGTTTGCGTTTCAGCACAGCGGCATCATGCCGGACGTGATGACGCTCGCCAAGGCGCTCGGCAACGGCGTGCCCATCGGCGCCTGTCTCGCACACGGCGCGGCGGCGGAGCTGTTCCAACCCGGCAGTCATGCCACCACCTTCGGCGGCAATCCGCTGGTGTGCGCGGCGGCGCTCGCCGTCATCAAAACCATGGAAAACGAAAACCTCGCGGCGCGCGCGGCCCTGCTCGGCAAACGCATCCACACGGAACTGGCACAGTTGCTCGCAGGCAATAACAATGTGGCCGACATCCGCAGCCACGGCCTCATGATCGCCATCGAGCTTGCTCATCCGTGCACCGAACTGGTCAAACTTGCGCTGGCACAAGGCCTGCTCATCAACGTCACCGCCGAGCGCGTCATCCGCCTGCTGCCGCCGCTCATCATCAATGACGCCGAGGCCGGCCAGATTGCGCGCAGCGTGGCCGCGCTGGTCAATGCCTTTGTGAAGGCCGCCTGACCCCGGAGCCAGCATGAGCGTACGCCACTTTCTCACCCTGAGCGATTTCACACCGGCCGAACTCGAGCGGGTGCTGGCGCGCGCGATTGAACTCAAGGCCATGCGGCGTGAAGGCCTGCGCCACGAACCGCTCAAGAATAAAGTGCTCGCCATGCTGTTCGAGAAATCCTCCACGCGCACGCGCGTGTCGTTCGAGAGCGCGATGATCCAGTGCGGCGGCGGCGCGATCTTTCTCTCGCCGCGCGACACGCAGCTCGGGCGCGGCGAACCGGTGGAAGACACGGCACGCGTATTGTCGCGCATGTCGGACGTGATCGTAGTGCGCACCTTCGAGCATGAAAAACTTGAACGTTTTGCAGCGCACTCCACGGTGCCCGTCATCAACGCGCTCACCGATAAGTATCACCCGTGCCAATTGCTTGCCGACTTGCAGACCTATGTCGAACAGCGCGGCGCCATCAAAGGCAAGACCGTGGCGTGGGTGGGCGACGGCAACAACATGTGCAACTCTTACATCGAAGCCGCGCGCCTGTTTGAATTTGAGCTGCGTATCTCCACGCCATCCGGTTACGAACCGGACAGCGCGCTGCTCAAGGCCTCTGCAGGCCATGCCACGCTCACACACAAGCCACAAGATGCAGTGTGGGACGCCGATCTGGTGACGACCGATGTGTGGGCGAGCATGGGACAGGAGCAGGAGCAGGCCGCGCGCCTGCGCGACTTCGCGCAGTATCAAGTCAATACACCTCTCATGGCGCTCGCCAAACCGGACGCGCTGTTCATGCACTGTTTGCCCGCGCACCGCGGCGAAGAAGTGAGCGCTGACGTGATCGACGGCCCGCAAAGCGTGGTGTGGGATGAAGCGGAAAATCGCCTGCACGCGCAGAAGGCACTGCTGGAAATGCTGGTGAGCTAGTCTAGTCGCCGCTACGCGGTGCCGCCCACCGTTAAGCCATCAATCCGCAGCGTCGGCTGGCCGACGCCCACCGGCACGCTCTGGCCCTCCTTGCCGCAGGTGCCGACGCCGCTATCGAGCTTCAAATCGTTGCCGACCATGGCGACGCGCGTGAGCACGTCGGGGCCGTTGCCGATCAAGGTCGCGCCCTTTACCGGACGCGTGATTTTTCCTTTCTCGATCAGATACGCCTCGCTCGCGGAAAACACGAATTTGCCGGAGGTGATGTCCACCTGCCCGCCGCCGAAGTTGACGGCGTACAAGCCTTTCTCCACCGAAGCGATAATTTCTTCCGGCGCATATTTTCCCGCGCGCATGTAGGTGTTGGTCATGCGCGGCATGGGCAGATGCGCGTACGATTCGCGCCGCCCGTTGCCGGTGGGCGCGACGCCCATCAAGCGCGCGTTGAGTTTGTCCTGAATGTAACCCTTGAGGATGCCGTTTTCGATCAGCACCGTGCACTGCGTGGGCGTGCCTTCATCGTCCACGTTGAGCGAGCCGCGCCGGTGGGCGAGCGTGCCGTCGTCCACCACCGTGCATTGCTCGGACGCGACACGCTCGCCGATGCGCCCGGCGAACGCGGAACTGCCCTTGCGGTTGAAGTCGCCTTCCAGACCGTGGCCGATTGCCTCGTGCAATAAAATGCCCGGCCAGCCGGGGCCGAGCACCACCTGCATGGTGCCCGCCGGCGCCGCGACGGCGTCGAGATTGACCAGCGCCAGCCGCACCGCCTCGCGCGCGTAGCCGAGGCCGCGTTCGCCTTCGAGAAAATACCGGTAACCGACGCGCCCGCCACCGCCTGACGAGCCTTGCTCACGCCGGCCGTCCTGCTCCACGATCACGCTCACGTTCAGCCGCACCAGCGGGCGCACGTCGGCGGCGAGCGTGCCGTCACTGCCTGCCACCAATACCACGTCGTGCTCGGCGGCGAGGCTCACGATAACCTGCTGCACACGCGTATCCTGCCTGCGCGCCTCTTTGTCGAGCGTTTCCATCAGGGTTACTTTTTCAGTTTCGGAAAGCGTGGCGACAGGATCCATCGGCAGGTAGAGCGCGTGACCTGCGCCGTTATTCCATGCCTGTAGACTTTTCTGCTGCCCGCTCTGCGCAATGGCACGCGCGGCGTGCGCCGCCTGCGTCAGCGCGGGCAACACGATTTCATCCGAATAGGCGAAGCCGGTTTTCTCGCCGCTCACCGCGCGCACGCCCACGCCTTGCTCGATATTGTGGCTGCCGTCCTTGACGATACCGTCTTCCAGCATCCACAACTCGGAGCGGTTCAACTGGAAATAAAGCTCGGCGCTGTCGATGCCGGGCTGCATAAGCTGATCGAGCACGCGGCTGAGCGCGCGCTCATCCATGCCGCCGGGCGCCAGCAAGGTGCGCTGCGCGGTGTCGAGAATACTGTTCATGAGAATTGCTTCACCGGTAATGGATTGGAATTGGAATGAATTACAGACGGACGTATTTTAACGCGTTCGCCGCCCGCCCGCAGATAAAACCGTCTGCGAGCCCGCGTGCAACCCGATTTTTAATAGGTTTCACAGCAACTTAGAGTCCCACTGGCAGGGCTCAGTACATGCACAAACTGAAACTACAGCCTTACATTTTGGGCGGGAAAGCCTGAAAAATGCCTAACCCTCCACCGGGCGGGCGGCACACACCGGGCAATGCGGGTCTTTGCGCAGCGCCACCGTGCGCCACTCCATGGACAGCGCATCGAGTAACAGCAAGCGTCCATTGAGCGGCGTGCCGATATTCAACAATAACTTGATGACCTCCACCGCCTGCACACTGCCGATGATGCCCGGCAGCGGCGCAAGCACACCCAACTGTGCACAGCTTTCGTCCGCGCCCGGATCATCGCGATAGAGACAACGGTAGCAGGGACTGTCATCGCGGCGATGATCGAATACCGCGATCTGCCCCTCCATGCGGATGGCGGCGCCGGAGACCAATGGCTTTCTGGTTTTTACGCACACCGCATTCAGCATGAAGCGTGTCGCGAAATTGTCGCTCGCGTCGGCCACCACATCAGCCTGTGCGACTTCGCGCGTCAATTCCTCTTCCGTCAAGCGATGATTGTAGGCGGTGATTTTTACTGACGGATTGAGCGCGCTCAATGTTGCGCGCGCAGAATCTGTTTTTGCGCGCCCGATGTCCTGCGTACGATGGATGATCTGGCGTTGCAGGTTGGATAAATCTACAGTGTCGTCATCGGCCATCACCAAATGGCCGACACCGGCGGCGGCGAGATACATCGCCAGCGGCGAGCCTAACCCACCGAGACCGATAATCAGCACGCGTGCACTCAGCAATTTTTGCTGCCCTTCCAGTTCAACCTGAGGCAACAAAATCTGGCGGCTGTAACGTTGCAGTTGCTCGTCATTCATGTGGCGCCACCCACTGCGCAACTGTTGTGCGCGGCATACCGGCCAGATCAGCGTAATCCTGCACGCAGGTATAGCCGAAATCAGCAAGCATCTGCATCATCTCACGCCCTTGATCATAACCATGTTCCAGCAGCAACCAGCCTCCCTCATCCCCAGCCCTTCTCCCGGAGGGAGAAGGGCGTAAATGCCCCCTCTCCCTTTGGGGAGAGCGAAGCGAGGGGGGCGAAGCCGTTGGGGTGAGGGTGAAATGTTCGCGCGCCCGCTCAGCAATGGCACGCAAATGCTGCAACCCATCCACACCCGCCACCAGCGCAAGCTCCGGCTCAAAACGCAAATCCATCAAATGCGGATCATCGCTCTTCACGTAAGGCGGGTTGGAAACAATCATATCGAAGCGTTCGTTTTGCAATGGATCAAACCACGTGCCCAAGCGAAATTCGATGTTGCGGATGTTCAGCCGCTCAGCGTTGGCACGCGCGATTTCCAGCGCCGCCGCAGAAATATCCGTTGCCATAATGTGGCAGCGCGGACGCTCATGCGCGATGGAAAGTGCAATCGCGCCCGAACCGGTGCCAAGATCGGCGATACGCCATACCGCATCCGGTGGGACGCGCTCCAGCGCCTGCTCGACCAGCAGCTCCGTTTCCGGGCGCGGGATGAGTGTGTCTTGCGTCACACACAACTCCAGCGACCAGAATCCGCGCGAACCGGTGAGATAGGCCACCGGCTCGCCGCACGCACGGCGCTCGATGAGATTTTCGAACTGTACGCATTGGGAGGCAGTGAGCGCCTGCCCGACGTGGGTGTGCAGAAATGAGCGTGGCTGATCGAGCACGTGACACAGCAACAATGCCGCATCGAGCGTGGCGGTGTCGTGATGCCGCAGGCGCAGGCGTGCATCAGTGAGCGCCTGCGCCACACCGTATGCGCTGGCGGCGTGGGCCATCAGCCGGCCAGCGCCGCCAACTGGTCGGCCTGGTACTCGTTGATGAGCGGGTTGATCACTGCATCGAGCTGGCCTTGCAGGATACTGTCGAGCTGATACAGCGTGAGGTTGATGCGATGATCGGTAAGCCGGCCCTGCGGAAAATTATAGGTACGGATGCGGTCGGAACGCTCGCCGCTGCCGACCAGGTCACGCCGCAGTTCGGACTCCGCCTTGTGCTGTCTGGCCTGCTCGGCAGCGAGCAGGCGCGCCTGCAACAGCGACATCGCGCGCGCGCGGTTTTTGTGTTGCGAGCGCTCATCCTGACACTCGACCACCGTGCCGGTGGGCATGTGGGTGATGCGGATCGCGGAGTCGGTCTTGTTGACATGCTGGCCGCCCGCGCCACTGGCGCGGAAGGTATCCACTTTCAGGTCGGCGGGGTTGATCTTGATCTCGTCCACCTCCGCCACCTCGGGCATCACCGCCACGGTGCAGGTCGAGGTGTGGATGCGTCCCTGCGTCTCGGTCGTCGGCACGCGCTGTACGCGGTGCCCGCCGGACTCGAACTTGAGGCGCGAAAAGGCGCCGTGGCCGATCACGCGCAGGATGATTTCCTTGTAACCGCCGTGTTCGCCCGCGCTGCTGGTGATGATCTCCACCTGCCAGCGGCGCAGCTCGGCGTAGCGCGTGTACATGCGCGCGAGATCGCCCGCGAACAGCGCTGCTTCATCGCCGCCGGTACCGGCGCGGATTTCAAGAAAGATGTTGCCTGCATCGTGCGGATCAGTGGGCAGCAGCAGACGCTGCAATTCGGTTTCCAGCGACTGCTGTCTGGCCTGCGCCTGTTTCACTTCCTCCTCCGCCAGCACGTGCAGTTCGGGATCGTCCTCGCGCAGCATCTGTTGCGCGGCGTCGAGGTCGGCCAGCGTGGACTGGTAGCGCTGAAAACACTCGACGATGGGGCGCAGCTCGGCATACTCCATCGAGTAGGTGCGGAAACGTGTCTGATCGCGGATCACCCCGGCGTCGGCGAGCAGGGCGCTTATTTCGTGCAGGCGTTCGGAGAGATTTTCCAGCTTGCTGCGGATCGATGGCTTCACGGTTGTGTTCCTTACGACTCAACGCAAAGACGCTAAGACGCCAAGGTATATAACTTCCAAAAAATAATCTTCTCAAAGAACTTTCGCCTGCTTGGCGTCTTAGCGTCTTTGCGTTGATCGTTGTTAACTATCAGTGTCTTTCAGCTCAAACAATTCGCGCGCGGCGAGCAGCAATTCCGTGCGGCCTTCAAAACCGGCCTGCTTCATCTGGATGCAGGGCGCGTGCGTGAGTTTGTTGGTGAGCGAGCGCGCCAGCAGATACATCACCTGCTCGGGATCGCGCCCCTGCGCCAGCAGCCGCCGCGCATTGGCGATTTCCTCGTCGCGCGTGCGCTCAGCTTCACTGCGGTAGGCGCGAATGGTGGAGACAGCGGAGAGCGATTGCAGCCAGCCCATGAAGTGCGTGACCTGGGTGTCGATGATCTCCTCGGCCTGCGCGGCGGCGGCCTTGCGCGACTTTAGACTTTCCTGAATCACCTCTTGCAAATCATCCACCGTATACAGATACACGTCGGCAAGTCCGCCCACCTCCGGCTCGATGTCACGCGGCACGGCGATGTCCACCATGAACATCGGGCGATGCTTGCGCGCCTTGAGCGCACTCTCCACGCTGCCCTTGCCGAGTATCGGCAACTGGCTGGCGGTGGACGAAATGACGATGTCGGCCTCGCTCAGGTGCGCCGGCATTTCGGACAACGCAATGGCGTAACCGTTGAACTCGCTCGCCAGCGCATGGGCGCGATCCACGGTGCGGTTGGCGACGATCATGCGCCCGATGCCGCTCTCGTGCAGGTGGCGCGCCACCAGTTCAATCGTCTCGCCCGCGCCGATCAACAGTGCAGTGCGGCTGGGCAGGTCGGCAAAAATCTGTTTCGCCAGTGTGACCGCAGCGAACGCCACCGACACCGGACTTGCCCCGATAGCGGTATCGGTGCGTACCTGTTTGGCGGCGGCGAAGGTGTGCTGAAACAGACGGCTCAGCAGCGCGCCGACCGTGCCCGCCTCCTGCGCATCCTTATAGGCCACCTTGATCTGCCCCAGAATCTGCGGCTCACCCAGCACCATGGAGTCGAGCCCGCTCGCCACGCGCAGCATATGGCGCACCGCGGATTGGTCGTCAAAGGTATAGAGATAGGGCAGAATCGCGTCCGGCGCAAGCTGGTGGTGGCGCGCAAGCCAGGCGCTGATGACGCTGACATCGGGACCGTCGGCGTGGCAATAGAGCTCGGTGCGGTTGCAGGTGGAGAGGATCGCCGCCTCGTGCACGCCGGGCTGCGCCGTCAGCTCGCGCAGCGCCTCTTGCAGGCGCGCGGGCGCAAACGCCACCCGTTCGCGTATCTCCACCGGCGCGGTCTTGTGATTGACTCCCACTGAAAATAACGGCATACCCCGATACCCATCCAGACAAACCCGTACATTCAAGCATGGAAATTCTGAGGGATGGGGCGCCGAAATACAAGTTTTGCCCGGCGCCGCCCCCAAGCTGACCCACTTTTAGGTATAGTAGTCTCATGGAATAGCGTCCTCGCGCCGCACAACATTCAGGAGCACCCCATGAAGTGGCTTTCCCTCGCACAGCGGCGCTATAAACTCCCGCTGTGCATGGCCCTGCTGACCAGCGTACTCGCGGCGGGCTGCGCACTGCCACACAAGCAGCCCCCTGCCGAAGCACAGGCCGCGCCCCCGCCAACGTCGCCCGGCGCTGATGCGATGTACGACCTGCTGGTGGCGGAGATCGCAGGCCAGCGCGGGGACTACGCCGTAGCATTCGATCACTACCTGCAGGCAGCGCGCAGCACGCGCGACCGCCGCGCCGCCGAACGCGCCATGCAAATCGCAGTGTTCATGCGCGACAAGGAAAAGGCGCTCACCGCCGCACGCCTGTGGGTAGACATCGACCCCGACAGCCTGGACGCGCGCCAGGGGCTCGTGGTGTTCCTGCTGCGCAACGGCCAGTCCGAAGAGGCCCTGCCGCATCTGGACACCATCCTCGCCGCCGTGCGCGCTGCCCCTGCGCCCGCACCCAAACCCGCGCCCTCTGCAAACGATCTCAGCCTTGATCTCGGAGCCTCCGCGCAGGGCTTCATGCAGATCGCCGCGCTGCTGGGCGCAGAACAGGATAAACCCTCCGCGCTGCGCCTCATGGAGCGTTTCGTCGCCCGTCACGAAAGCGATGCCGAGGCACACTTCGCCTACGCCAATCTCGCCCTCAGCGCAGGCGACCTCAGCGCCGCGCAAGCGGCCACCGACGCCGCACTGCAACGTAAGCCCGACTGGCCGAGCGCGCTGGTGCTGCGCGCGCGCATCCTGCAGGCGCAGGGCAATACCAGCGCGGCCATCACCGCGCTCGGCGCGGCGGTGAAGCAATTCCCCAAAGACCTGCCGCTGCGGCTCGCCTATGCACGCATGCTGGTGGACAGCAACCGCATCAAAGAGTCGCGCGCACAATTCGGGGTGATGGCGCAGCAGGCCAAGGGCAACGTCGAGGTGCTGCTCGCCCTCGGCCTGGTGTCCATGCAAATCAAACAGCAGGACGATGCCGAGCGCTACCTCAACCAGGTGCTCAAACTCGGCAAACGCGGGACGGAGGCGCACTATTACCTCGGCCAGATTGCGGAAACTAAAAAGCGTCCGTGCGCCGCCATCGAGCACTACCAAAAGGTAACCGAAGGCGACGCCTGGTTCGACGCGCAACTGCGCATCGCGCGCCTCACCGCCAAAGAGAGCGGGCTCGCGGCGGGACGTGCCTACCTGCATGCCATCCCGCTGCAAAACCCGCAGCAGCAAGTCCAGCTCATCATGGCCGAGGGTGACATGCTGAGCGAACAGAAGCAGTACGATGAGACGATGGACCTGTACAACAGTGCGCTCACCGAGCAACCCAACGACAGCAACCTGCTCTACGCGCGCGCGATGCTGGCGGAAAAGATGGGCCGGCTCGACCTGCTGGAGCAGGACCTGCGCGCGGTTATTGAGCGCGAGCCGGAAAACGCCACCGCCCTCAACGCGCTCGGTTACACCCTCGCCGACCGCACCGCGCGTTATCAGGAGGCGCTTGGCTATATCGAGCGCGCACTGCAACTCAGGCCGCAGGACCCGTCCGTCATCGACAGCATGGGTTGGGTATTCTACCGCCTCGGCCGCCATCAGGAGGCGCTGCGTTACCTGAAGACCGCGCGCGATCTTGCCGACGACCCGGAAATCGCCGCGCACCTCGGCGAGGTGATGTGGGTCACCGGCGACCAGAAAGGCGCGCTCAAAATCTGGGAGCAGGGGTTGAAGGTAAACTCCGAAAATGAGGTGCTGTTGAACACCATGCAACGCTTCAGCCGCTGAAGGACCGCTCACAATACATGGGCTCACCCTTAATAAATCCCCTCCCTCTTCCAGGGGGAGGGCTGGGGTGGGGGTCAATGTTTACGCCTGACCTACGACCCCCATCCTCACCTTCCCCCTTCCAGGGGGAAGGGAAATGAAGCAAGCGCTCCTCATCGGCCTGGCGCTTGCTATCGGCGCTTGCAGCACATTGCCTGTCCCGCCTACGCCCGCTGCGGACGGCGCTGCCGAAACTTTTTGGCAACAGCGCCAGCTGGCGCTGACGGCCTTGCAGTCCTGGACCCTGAACGGACGCATCGCCGTGCTCACCGCACAGCAGGGCTGGCATGCGGGCGTGCGCTGGATGGAGCAGGACGGCGAGTACCATATCCACCTCGATGCCCCGCTCGGTCAGGGCGCAGCGGAAATCAGCGGCAACCGCGCCGGTGTGGTGTTGCGCACCAGCGACGGCGAATTCAGTGCCGTGAGCGCCGAGGACCTGCTGGAGCAGCATCTGGGCTGGCGCCTGCCGGTGAGCGGCCTGCGCTACTGGGTGCGCGGGCTGCCCGACACACGTGCCCCGGTCGAAGGCCAAGCTCTCGATGCAACGGGCCGGCTCATGCACCTCCGGCAAGCGGGGTGGGACATTGAATTCAAACGCTACGCGCCCGCCGGCCTGCTAGAGTTACCCGATAAAATCTTCCTTACCAATAACAGCGCCGGCACCGGCGCTGTTATTGGCACCGACACCGCGCTCGAAATTCGCCTCATCATCGAGCGCTGGAGTGAATAGTCGCCCGGTCAGGGCACGCGTCTTTCTGGTAAAATAGTATTCAATGAACACACGTGCCTGGCCGGCACCCGCCAAGCTCAACCTGTTTCTGCACATCACTGGGCGCCGCGCGGACGGTTACCATAACCTGCAAACCGTATTTCAGTTTCTGGATTACGGCGACGAGCTGCGCTTCACTTCGCGCGCCGATGGCGTGATCCGCGCCGTGCATGCGTTGCCGGGCGTAAGCGAAGAGCAGGACCTCACCGTGCGCGCCGCACGCCTGTTACAGCGCGCGACCGGCACCGCCCAGGGCGCCGACATCCGCCTCGAAAAACACATCCCGCTGGGTGCGGGGCTGGGCGGCGGCAGCTCCGACGCCGCCACCACGCTGGTGGCGCTGAACCGGCTGTGGCGGACTAATCTTTCGCCAGATGCACTGGCGCGGCTCGGCCTGCAACTGGGCGCGGATGTACCGGTATTTGTGCACGGTGCAGCGGCATGGGCGGAGGGCGTCGGCGATGAGCTTACGCCCGTGACATTGCCCGAGCCGTGGTATGTGGTCATCACGCCGCCGTGCCGGATCTCCACCGCCGCGATATTCAGCGCCCCGGATTTGACACGCACGAGCCCCCCGCTCACAATGCGCGACTTCCGTGCCGAGCAATTGTCGGCGTACCGTAACGACTGCGAGGCCGCGGTCTGCCGCCGTTATCCGGAGGTGGCCGATGCACTGGCCCGCCTCGCGGCGTTCGCGCCCGCGCGCATGACTGGCACCGGCAGCAGCGTGTTCGCCGCCTTCGCGCATGAGCCGCAAGCGCGACAGACATTAGAGCGCCTCGCGCTCGACCGGCTTCCGGGCTGGCAGGGATTCGTGGCCCAAGGCAGAAACCTGTCGCCGCTATGTGAAATGTAGGTTGGGTTAGGCGCGTTTTTTGCGCCGTAACCCAACAAAAGCGGGGTTGAAGTTTGGGTTTGTTGGGTTACGCGATAAAGTCGCTAACCCAACCTACATTAGAGCAAAAGGGCTCACCCAGGGACGCAGCTCTCCCCTTGGGTCGCCCGCGCGAATTCACTTCGCGCGGTAGCGAAATTATATTGGGGTGTCGCCAAGCGGTAAGGCACCGGATTTTGATTCCGGCATTCCCAGGTTCGAATCCTGGCACCCCAGCCAAATACTTCAAGAGCACCATCTAAAAATGATGGATTTTGCTTCAAGACAAGGCGCAGTGCAGGCGAGCAGCGGTCGCTCCTGCGCGTCCTGCGCCCGCGACATTCGTACGTCCCTGTACAGCACAGCATACAAGTTAGTATGTGAGCAGCGCAGACAAGCTGTAACGCAGTATTGAAGCAAAAGACGCATTTTTAGAGGTGCTCTTCAGTCACAAGGGGGTCGCATGGCCGATAGTAAGATGATGGTGTTTTCCGGCAACGCCAACCGCCCGCTCGCGGAAAACGTCGCCAATTACCTCAACATGCCGCTCGGCAAGGCCGTGGTGGGTCGCTTCAGCGACGGCGAAGTGATGGTCGAGATCATGGAAAACGTGCGCGGCAAGGACGTCTTCATCGTGCAGCCGACCTCTGCCCCCACCGACGCCAACCTCATGGAACTGCTGGTGATGGTGGACGCCATGCGCCGCGCCTCGGCCTACCGCGTGACCGCGGTCATCCCCTACCTCGGTTATTCGCGCCAGGACCGCCGCGCACGCTCGGCGCGCGTGCCGATCACCGCCAAGGTGGTCGCCAACATGATTGAAAGCGTCGGCACCGACCGGCTGGTCACCGTCGACCTACATGCCGACCAGATTCAGGGCTTTTTCGACATCCCGGTGGACAACGTCTACGCCTCGCCAGTGCTGCTGGGCGATGTGTGGAAACACAAATACCCCAACTTGATCGTGGTATCGCCCGACGTCGGCGGCGTGGTGCGCGCGCGCGCAGTGGCCAAACATCTGGATGATGCCGACCTCGCCATCATCGACAAGCGCCGCCCGCGTCCCAACGAGGCCAAGGTGATGAACGTGATCGGCGACGTCGAAGGCCGCGTCTGCATCCTGGTGGACGACATGGTGGACACCGCCGGCACGCTGTGTCACGCGGCCCGCGCACTCAAGGAGCATGGCGCCGTCAAGGTGGTGGCCTATAGCACGCATGCCATCCTGTCAGGCCCGGCGGTAGACAACATCATGGGCTCCGATCTGGACGAAATCGTCGTCACCGACACCGTCCCCCTGCGCCCCGAGGCCGCCGCCTGCCCGCGCATCCGCCAGCTCAGCATCGCCGCCATGCTGGCCGAAACCATGCACCGCATCAGCCGGGAAGAGTCCGTAAGCTCGTTGTTCATGGATTAAACCGGCATTTTCGGATAAAATAGCGCGTTTTACGAGCTTGCCTGTTCTGGTCGCGGAACGGGCGTTGTACTTTTATTTTGGAGAAACCACATGGCCATGGATTTTGAACTAGTTGCCGAACCGCGTAGCGATCAGGGGAAGGGTGCGAGCCGCCGCCTGCGTCACGCCGGCAAGGTGCCTGCCGTCATTTACGGCGGCGGCAAAGATGCACAGTCGCTCACGCTCGACCACAACGCCCTGCTGCGCCACCTCGAACACGAGGCGTTTTATTCGCACATCCTCACCGTCAAGATCGGCGCGGAAGAGGCGAAGGCAGTACTGCGTGACCTGCATCGCCACCCCTGCAAACCGCGCATCCTGCATCTCGATCTGCAACGCGTGAGCCCGATGGAAAAAATCCGCATGCGCGTGCCGCTGCACTTCACCAACGCCGACATCGCGCCGGGCGTCAAACAGAGCGGCGGTATCGTATCGCATCTGATGAACGACATCGAAATCGTCTGCCTGGGCAAAGACCTGCCGGAATTCATCGGGGTGGATCTGGCTGAGGTCAATCTGAACGAAACGGTGCACCTCTCCGACCTCAAGCTGCCGCAAGGCGTGACGCTCGCGCATGGCGCGGAACGTGCGCGTCCGGTGGTGAACATCCACATGCCGCGCGTGGTCGTGGAGCCCGAGGTGGTGGTTGCCCCCACTGCGGTGGAAGCCACCGCACAGACAGCCGCTGCTGCCGCTGCGGCACCCGGTGCGGAAGGCGCTGCCAAACCTGCGGCAGCGACCAAACCCGCGAAGGAAGCCAAGAAGGGCTAATCCCCTTTACTCGCCGGGGCGGGGCCTCTCATCTTGCCGCGTATCGAACTCATCGTGGGCCTGGGCAACCCGGGCCCGGAGTACGCTCACACGCGGCACAATGCGGGGTTCTGGTTCGTCGACGCCGTGGCGCAGGCTCACGGCGCGCAGTTCCGCACCGAACACAGGTTTCACGCCGAGATCGCCAAATTCACGCCCACCTCGCCCCCCGTGCGCGAGTGCTGGCTGCTTAAACCGCGCACCTTCATGAACAAGAGCGGGCAGGCGGTGGCCGACCTCGCCGCGTTTTACAAGATCGCGGCGGAAAACATCCTGGTGGCGCATGACGACCTCGACCTTGCGGCAGGCAGCGTACGCCTGAAGCAGGGCGGCGGCCACGGCGGCCACAACGGCCTGCGCGATCTTATTGCGCATATCGGCGCGGACTTTGTCCGCCTGCGCATCGGCATCGGCCATCCCGGCAAGGGCAGGGATGTGGAGGGTTACGTGCTGCAGCGCGCACCGGCGGCGGAACAAAAACTGCTCGATGACGCACTCGCCGATGCGCTCAACGCACTGCCGCTGATCATGAGCGGCGAGCTGGAAAAAGCCATGCAGCAGTTGCACACCTCGAAGGCGCAGCCGGACTTGGAATAATCAGGAATTACACATGTGGGTGCCTCTAAAAATGATGGATTTTGCTTCAAGACAAGGCGCAGCGCCGTCGAGCAGCGCAGCATACACGTCAGTATGTGAGCAGCCCAATAGTAAACTGGCGAAGCTGCAACAGTATTGGAGCAAAAGACGCATTTTTAGAGGTACCCATGGGTTTTAAATGCGGCATCGTCGGCCTGCCTAACGTAGGCAAGTCCACCTTATTCAACGCGCTCACCAAGGCGGGCATCGCGGCGGAAAATTATCCGTTCTGCACCATCGAGCCCAACGTCGGCATCGTACCGGTGCCCGATCCGCGGCTCGACGCGCTCGCCGCGATCGTCAAACCGCAAAAGGTCATACCGACCGTGATCGAGTTCGTGGACATCGCGGGACTGGTGGCGGGCGCCTCCAAGGGCGAAGGCCTGGGCAATAAATTCCTCGCCCACATCCGCGAGACGGACGCCATCGCGCACGTCGTGCGCTGCTTCGTGGACGACAACGTCGTGCACGTGGCGGGCAAGGTCTCGCCAATAGACGACATCGAGGTCATCCACACCGAGCTCGCACTCGCCGACCTCGACACGGTGGACAAGGCGCTGTTGCGCATCGGCAAGGCCGGGCGAGCGGGCGACAAAGACGCGCTGGCGCAAAAAACCCTGCTCGAGCGCGTGCACGCACACCTCGACAGCGGCCAGCCGGTGCGCTCGCTCAATCTCGCCGCGGATGACCTGAAGCGCCTGCACGAACTGCATTTGCTCACCGCGAAACCGACGCTGTACATCGCCAACGTGGCCGAGGACGGCTTCGCAAACAACCCCTACCTCGACCAGGTGCGCGCCCACGCCACACGCGAAGGCGCCGCGCTGGTGCCGGTATGCGCCGCCATCGAGGCCGAGATCGCGGAGCTGGCGGACGAAGACAAGGCGGATTTTCTGAAGGAGCTTGGCCTGGACGAGCCGGGCCTCAATCGCGTGATCCGCGCGGGCCACCAGTTACTGGGGCTGCACACCTACTTCACCGCCGGCGTAAAGGAAGTGCGCGCCTGGACCATCCCCGCCGGCGCGACCGCGCCGCAGGCGGCAGGCGTCATCCACAGCGATTTCGAACACGGCTTCATCCGCGCCGAAGTCATCGCCTATGACGACTTCATTAAATATGACGGTGAACCAGGCGCCAAAGAGGCCGGCAAGTGGCGCCTGGAAGGAAAGGATTACACAGTGCACGACGGCGACGTGATGCACTTCAGGTTTAATGTTTAAAAACAGTGGCGAGTGGCTAGTAGCGAGTAACGAGGAGCGTTTATAATAACTAGCCGGGCAATCGAAAGAGAAATATTTATATTTGTATTTTTTTACTCGCCCCTCGCTACTCGTCACTCGCCCCTATTTTAAGGCTATGTAGCTCAGCTGGTTAGAGCGCGGCACTCATAATGCTGAGGTCGGTGGTTCGAGTCCACCCATAGCCACCACTTCCTACTCGCTTCAGTACTCTGCTAACCCTTCGCCGAGGAAATCAATCGAGTCTCGTAGGGTGGGCAAATGTTTTTTGCCCACGCAGGTTCAGAATCAAAACGCGTGGGCACAAACAAACGTGCCCACCCTACCCATCTTACGCCACGCCTTGCAGCGGTTTTGAGGCTGCGTAATCGCTCAGGAAGGTCACTGATTTTTCTTTGGTAATTAGGGCGTTTCGTAACCATCGTATACTGGGAGATACGCATGGTTACTGGGAAAAACAGCCAT